>CAUZJT010000015.1:0-32909 GCA_963580215.1 Gammaproteobacteria bacterium | reverse complement strand
CGCGCGACATGACGACGAAGTCGCAGTTGATCACCCACTCGAGTCCGCCACCCACCGCCCAGCCGTGGATTGCACCGATGACCATTTTGCGGTTAAGGCACAGGGCGCGGGTCACATCCTGGATGCGCTCGATGTAGGCACGAGTCTCGGCCTCGGTGCCCACCTGGCTGTCAAACTCTTTAAGATCATCGCCCGCGCAAAAAGCCCGCCCGGCACCACGCAGGATGATGACATGCACGGCCGGGTCGGCATTGGCGCGCATCAGCGCAGCCGTCAGATCCTCCAGCAATACCGGGTTGATGGCATTAAGCCGCTTGGGGCGGTTTAAGGTAACGCTCGCGACCGTATCGGTCACTTCGTACAAAACAGTTTCGGTCATCAGTTGTACTCCCGGATTACGCGACGGGTCTTGCTCTCGTTACGACCGAGCGCTCTGCCCGGTAGCAGCGTAAGCAAGACCCCCAGACGCCAAGTATCACTGAGGCGCCGGCTGAGTTGTGCACTCAGTTCGTCGCTCAGTGGGTAATTGTCGGCTAGCTCAACCTCCAGGCAGTTGGTCGTAAGGGGGTGGGTGAGGTAGCTGCCAAAGGGTGGGTAGGCCGCCTGGTCAGCACGCAACTGCTCCTTGTCAGTACAGGGCATCGTGGTGCAAGACCCCTTCAGTGTTTATTGTGCCAGTAACCATCGGGATCATCAGCGAAGCGTCCCAGGTAAGGACCATGGCAGCGATAGCCCATCAGGTTCTGTACGGTGCGCGAGTAACCTTGCGCTTTCTCGCGCGGCACTGTCAGGTAGTGGTTTACTTCCTGGCGCAACCAGCCCAGCGCGTAGGTCGTGACCAGCCCCATGCGCGGTGTCGTCGAGCGGTTGGCGCCGCCGCCGTGCCAGGTAGGTCCCAGGTAAAAAAGGGCGCTGCCGCGATTCATCGTTGCCTGCACGGTTGGGGCATCTTTATAGCCGCTCTCACACTCGACCCGGTGGCTACCAGGCGCCACGTGGGTGGCGCCGTTTTCAACCGTGAAGTCGGTCAATGCCCACATCACACTAACCTGCCAGTCAATGCCGGGAATGCGTATCGGGTAGATGACATCATCCTGGTGTAGCGCCTGCGCTTTTTCACCGGCGTGAATCTCAATACCGGTACTGCTGCCGATGCGGTAGTTACTGCAGTGGGGCAGCAATATCGAGTCGAGCAGTGCGAGCACATGCATTTGTTCGATCAGATCAGCTGCCGCGGATGAATACGCCAGGGTGCTGGCCAGGCGTCGCGTTGCATAGCCATTAAAGTCATCCTCAAAGTTTTGGCCCATTGCATCAAAAAACGGCTGCAGTTCGCTTGCCACCTGATCAACCAGCGCGGTGCTGGCCAGATCACGAACCACGATCGCACCATCATTTTTCAGCGCCAGAATCTGCTCACCCAACGGATCCGATGCCGAGAAATAATTGACAGATAAACGCGTACTGTCCGAATTGTTATTCATATCTGATTGCGGTTGTGTGCTTTATCTGAGCCATTAATCGTAGCGGCTGTTTTGGCATCGCCGGCCAAGGCGCTATCATCTGCGCCGGCATCCACCACACGCCAGCGCTTAACGCCGACAGACCCTTGCGGTTACAAACAACTCTACCTTGGGTGGTTCGATGATTGCTACCACGATACATATGGCTGGGCATTTTCTGTTGCCAGGGCTCGTAGCAGTGATTTTTTTTCGCCCCCGCTGGCGTTATGCCTGGCTGATCATGCTCGCCACCATGGCAGTGGATCTCGATCATCTGCTGGCTGATCCGATATTTGACCCACAGCGCTGCGGCATTGGGTTTCATCCACTGCACAGTTACCCGGCCATCATGGCCTACCTTGTGGGCCTGGCATTTAAACCCGTGCGCATCGTGGCGGCGGGGTTACTGATCCACATGGCCATAGACAGCACCGATTGCCTGCAGATGATGCTTTAGCGGGTTTACTGCGCCCGCTAAATGGCCAGTCGGTTACTGGCGGTTGGCATGCGGGTAACCCATCCATACCGCAGGCTTAGCGCCACCCAAGCAATTTATCTTGATATGACTGCCTATATTCATAAGAATATAATTATATAAAGACTAAGAAATCCTGACTGTCAGCGCTGCAAACCCAATGCTATCGTTTACGCGCTGGATAACTTATCTCCTTTGGTATCCAGAGCCCGCCCTGCGCAGTCTCTCCTCCCCCAATCTTGAGTCTGCGCCGGGCTTTTTCTTTTCGTGGGATTAATGATTTAACGAACATTAAAGGTTTAATATTCACCGCAGAGCCGGGGAGACAACCCCCAATCCCTTTATCTTGCGATGCTGGTATCACGTCATCGCGCAGCATCAGTTGTAGTTAAGGTCAGCCTTTGCGAGGCTTAAAGCCCGCGAGCCATGGGCGACTTCCAGCCGTTTTGGCCTCGGCGCTGTCCACGCGTACCGTGAATGGATTGCAATGGTCGGGCCAGCTGCCAGCGCCGCCGGGCTTCTTTGTCCCAGGCAGCAAAATCACGCGCGCCGAGCAGGCGCTTAAGATCATCGGGATTGCCCCTCTGACTAAGGTGCTTTTCGGCCTGGTGGATAATCTCGCTCAGCGGTTTTTGCGCCATAGCGGTGAACTCCGTGTACTCAAAAGAGTGGCAATCTTGTACCAGGCACAGGCTCACCAGGTGAATCTGTCGTGTCGGCACAATATGCTCGCCTGCATGCCCGCTTGCGCGCCATTGGCCTGGCTGTGTCTGGGCGTGGATAATGGGCCAGCCCTGCGTTGCCTGGAGACTTCCCTGCTATGAATACCAATTTGCTGCTGGCTGCTTTGGCGGTACTGGTTTCACTCAACCTGGTACTGCTGTTGCGCTTGTCCGGTCGCAAGACTTCGGCTGATGCCGAGCAGGCGGTGCGTGAAGAGTTGCGCGATGGCCGCGAGGAGGCTGCAAAGCGCAGCCACGAGCTGCGCGAGGAAGTCTCGGGGAGCCTTAGCAAAACCGCACAGACGCTATCGGGCACCGTAGGCCAGTTAGGCAATGTGCAAAAACAGCAGCTCGAGGGCGTCACCACCCAGGTACAGGCGCTGATTGAGACTAACCAGCAGCGCCTTGATGGCCTGCGCGCCACCATCAGCGAGCAGCTGAACGAGATGCGCGAGGCCAACGAGAAAAAACTCGAGGAGATGCGCCGCACGGTTGATGAGAAACTGCAGGGCACCTTGGAGAAACGCTTGGGCGAATCCTTCAAGCTGGTCAGTGAGCGCCTGGATGCGGTGCACAAGGGTCTGGGTGAGATGCAGAATCTTGCCACCGGGGTTGGTGATCTTAAGAATGTGCTCACCAACGTGAAGGTGCGCGGCACCTGGGCCGAGTACCAGCTCGAAGCCATTCTCGAACAAGTGCTTACCCCGGATCAGTTCGACCGCAACGTGGCCACCCACAAGGATTCATCCGAGCGTGTCGAGTTTGCGATCCGCTTGCCCGGACGCAGTGATGATCCAAACGATTGCGTCTGGTTGCCTATCGACTCCAAGTTTCCTCAGGAAGATTATCTGCGTTTGAGCGAGGCCGCCAATAGCGCCGATGCCGAGGCGGTCGCGCTGTCCACTCGCGAACTGTTGCGCTCGATCACACAGTCGGCCAAGACCATTGCCGAGAAATACCTTAACCCACCGCAGACTACGGATTTCGCGGTGCTGTACCTGCCTACCGAGGGCCTATATGCCGAGGTGCTGCGCCAACCCGGGCTGGTGAGCCAACTGCAGCAGGATTACCGCGTGATGGTCAGCGGCCCGACCACGATCGCCGCGTTGCTGAACAGCCTGCGCCTGGGGTTTCGCTCGCTCGCCATCGAGCAGCAGGCAAGTGAGGTATGGCAGGTGCTTGGCGCGGTCAAAACCGAGTTTGGCCGGTTTGGCGATGTGCTGGCCAAGGTCAAAAAGCAGCTGGCCACGGCGAGTAACACTATCGAGAATACCGAGCGGCGTACCCGGGCGATGGCCCGTACCTTGCGTGAGGTCGAGCAACTGCCTGGCGCTAAAAGCGACGAGTTGCTCGAGCTGCTACCTGAAGATGAGCTCGAGCAAGACTGAGTGCCAGTTCGCCGTGCACTTTAAGGGAAAATCGGCTCTGGTCTGTGGTGCCGGTGGTGGCATCGGGCTGGCCACGGCCAACCAGCTGCTTGCCGCCGGCATCGACGTTGCCCTGGTAGATATCAAGGATCAGCCTACGGATATCGCCAATGGCCCTGGCCAGGCGACTTATTACCAGGGAGATCTTAGTGACGAGGCTTTTGTCAGCCAGCTGGCAGCTGACGTAGCAGCGACCCAAGGTGGCATTGATTACCTGGTGAATACCACCGGTGTGCTGTGGTTCGAGCGCGACTGTTCAGTGCTTGAAATGGACATGGACACCTGGGATCAAGTGTTTCAAATCAACCTCAAGTCTTTTGCTTTGAGCGTGCGTCATGTGGTGGCGCATATGCGCGCACGCGGTGGTGGGGCGATGGTGCATATCGCCTCTATCGATGCGCTGCGTGGCGATGGCAAACCCCAGGATGCCTATGGCGCTGCCAAGGCTGGGGTGATCCGTTTGTCTAAGTCGCTGGCAATCCAGTTGGCACCCGATGCTATACGCTCGAACACCATTTTGCCCGGGCCGGTACGCTCGCCCATGCAGGCGCGCTGGGCAGATGACCCCGAGGCGTTGGCGGCGCTGTCGGCACAGATACCGCTGGGGCGGGTCGGTTCTGCCGAGGATATTGCCGGCGCCTGCCTGTTTTTGCTTTCGGATGCCGCGGCCTTTATTACCGGTACCGAGCTGATCGTCGACGGCGGCTGTACCGCTCGCCCCTGAACCCAGCGTGGCTACCGAGATTACTGACGAGTTCCAGCAGGTGCTGGATCTGTTGAGTATGGCAACCCCGCCGGTGGTTTTTGTGACCGGCTCGGCCGGGACCGGTAAATCCACGCTGATCGATGTGTTGCGATCCGAGCTCGACAAGAACCTGGTGGTGGTCGCCCCCACCGGGGTTGCGGCACTTAACGTGCAGGGCCAGACAATTCACTCGTTGTTCCAACTGCCCCCCGGGCCACAGCCGCGGGCCAAGCGTATCGTTGGCGCCGCCAAAGACGTAGTCGAAAAAATGGACGTACTGGTGATCGATGAGGTGTCGATGGTGCGCGCCGACCTGCTCGATGCCATTGATGATTCGCTGCGCCTTAACACCGGCCGCGACGGCGTGCCTTTTGGCGGCAAGACACTGGTACTGGTTGGTGATATGCACCAGCTGCCACCGGTGATCGCCGGCTCTGAGGAAAAGCGATTGTTCGAGGAGAGCTACGAGTCGCCGTATTTTTTCAGCGCCAATACCCTGCGCGAACTGCCACTGGTGACGGTGACCCTGACTCGGTCTTTTCGCCAGGCCGATGCGCATTTCATCGAGATGCTCGATCACATCCGCACCGGCAGCGAGCTGGAGCAGACTGTGGCGCAGCTCAACCAGGCGGTGAGCGAGGAGATGGTTTCCGAGGAGACCCGATTGGTACTGACCTCGGTGAACGCGCGGGCGCGCCAGTTTAACGAACAGCAACTGGCTCAACTGCCCGGCGAGAGCTGGTCTTTTGATGCCGATGTTAACGGCGATTGGCTGGACAACGAATCACAACTGCCTTCACCGACCAAGCTCAAACTCAAAGTCGATGCGCAGGTGATGTTCACCAAGAACGGTACCGACTGGGTTAACGGCTCCCTGGGCCGCGTGGTGCATCTGGAAGAAGAAGTGATCGAGATCGAACTGCTGGGCGACGAACAGTTGGGCCAGCATGTTTTTGTAGAGCGCGAGTCGTGGGAGCGCTACCGTTACCAATGGGACGACAAGCGTCGCCGGGTGGATACCGAGGTGATCGGCACCTACACGCAGTTTCCCTTTATCCTGGCCTGGGCCGTTACTGTGCACAAGGCCCAAGGCTTAACCCTGGAGCACGTACGCATTGATCTTGGCCGGGGGATGTTCGCCCCAGGCCAGGCCTACGTGGCCTTGAGCCGTTGCCGTACCCTCGAGGGAATCTCATTTAACCGGCCCTTAAGCGCGGACGACGTCAAGTGTGACCCACTGATCCAGTCGTTTTACCGCGCCATGGATCTTGTGGCCGACGGCGAGACGGCTTAAGTAGGGGCACGAGCAGTAACAGACGCTGAAGGCGTGAACGCTTATTCAGAAATACCGAACTATTTTTTGAAAATGGAGATCATGATTTATGGTTAATCGGTTACATGACGAGAAGCATCTCGTGCATCCTCAAACAACGGCAGGTCAAAGCGGCCACCCGCACCGACTGTTAACAGGAGGACTGTCCTAGTGACTACACCCCGTTTTGTGCCCCTGGTGGATTATCCGCGTTACCCAAAAGCCAAAATGCACGAAAGGGCCCACGCGCTGTGGCAGCAGATGAACGCCCGGCGCACGGTGCGCGATTTTTCGCACCAGAGTGCCCCGCGTGAGGTGATCGAAGAATGCATCCGTACAGCAGGCACAGCACCGAGCGGCGCCAACCAGCAGCCCTGGCATTTTGCAGTGGTGGCCGATCCCGCTATCAAGCGCCAGATCCGAGAAGCCGCCGAGGAAGAAGAGCGTGCTTTTTACGAGCACCGCGCCGCCAGCGAATGGCTGGACGCGCTGGCTCACCTGGGTACCGATGCCGACAAGCCCTTTTTGGAAACCGCGCCGTACCTGATCGTGGTCTTTGCTTTAGTGCACCATGTCGATGCCAAGGGCGAGAAGATTAAGCACTACTATCCGTACGAATCCACTGGGCTTGCCACAGGCATGCTGATCACGGCATTGCACAATGTGGGTCTCGCCTCGCTTACCCATACACCCAACCCGATGAAATTTCTTAACCAGGTGCTGGGCCGCCCATCTAACGAGCGGCCCTTTTTAATACTGGTGACCGGTTACCCGGGCGAGAATGTGCAGGTGCCCGACATCAAGCGACGCGACCTTAGCGAGATCTGTACTTTTTATTAACTAACTGCCAAACAACTCTTTGGCCGCTGCCAGGCAGTTGGGCCGATAGCGCCACAGCCAGTTGCTGTAGTCCGGCTGTATAGAGGCACACAGTGCGTCTTTATCCTGCGCGTTATCAAGCAGGGTACGAATACTGGCTGCGGTATCCACCACCGCGCGCACCCAGCGCTTGCCGTTTTTCAGTTGAAACGAGCTCATCCCCGAGGGCATGAGGTAATCGACGAAAGCCTGCGGCCACTCGCCCGTTTCCTGGCGGATGGCCATGGCATAAGTCGCAACCTGAAAGGCATGATCATCAACGATTCCACGGCGCGGCTTGCCCGAGCTTTTAAGCTCGCGCACGACATTGACATAGCGCAGATCAATAAAGCCAATGACCGGCACCTCGATCCCTTGCAGAGTCAGGCGGATGGGATGCTGGTAAGCGAGCGGCGCTGACCATTCGCTGACCACGGGATAACAGTGATCCAGGCACTGGCTTACCACCTTGCGCTCGCGGTTGATATCTGCAGTGCGGTAGTCGTCTTCAGCGCCTTCGATCAGGCTATCGTAGTGTTCAGTCGCAAGCGCACGCGCCCCGGCATGATCCAGCGTAATGTCCTCATCGAGCATCTGGCCAATGGTGTGATCGAGCGCCGAGCCGCGGTGCATGGCCGGTGAACCCGCTTCGCGAATGCCATACACCAGGTACAAAATGCCCAGCGCCGGGTCGGCCCGGAACTGCAGCATAGAGGTAGCCGAAAGATGCTTAACCTCAAAGCGGGCAAAGGGATCGGTCACGCGAGCGACCCGCCACGCGTTGCCCACGGATAGGCTGTTTTGTTTTTAATAGCCCTCATTATCAGCGTTGTATCGGCTTGTATTTGATGCGGTGCGGCTGGTCGGCATCGGTCCCCAGGCGCCGTTTCCGGTCGGCCTCGTAATCGGCAAAGTTGCCGGCAAACCAGGTAACCTGGCTGTCGCCCTCGAAGGCCAGTATATGTGTGGCAATACGATCCAAAAACCAGCGGTCATGCGAGATCACTACGGCACAACCCGGAAAATCACTCAGCGCCTGTTCCAGTGCGCGCAGTGTTTCCACATCAAGATCGTTGGTCGGTTCATCCAGCAGCAACACATTGCCGCCCTGGCGTAACACCTTGGCCAGATGCACGCGGTTGCGTTCACCACCAGAGAGCGAACCGATATGTTTTTGTTGATCTGGCCCCTTAAAGTTAAAGCGCCCGACATAGGCGCGCGACGAAGTCTGGTAGCGGCCAACTTCTAGAATATCCTGACCCTCGGAGATCTCTTCCCAAACGGTCTTGGCGTCATCGAGCGTGTCGCGGCTTTGATCCACGTAAGCGATCTGTACGGTATCGCCGTGGCTGATATCACCGCTATCGGGTGCCTCGACACCCATCAGCATTTTAAAGAGCGTGGTCTTACCCGCCCCGTTGGGACCGACGATACCGACGATACCGCCCGGCGGCAACGAGAAAGAAAGATCATCGATCAGCAGTTTGTCAGCAAAGGCCTTGCGCAGATTTTTTATCTCGATGACTTTGTCGCCCAGGCGCGGCCCGGGCGGAATGTAGATCTCGTTGGTTTCGCTGCGCGACTGAAACTCCTGATCCATCAGATCGTTAAAGCGGGCGATACGTGCCTTGCCCTTGGCCTGGCGGCCTTTAGGGTTGGCCCGCACCCATTCGAGCTCAGATGCGATCGCCTTGCGCCGCGCCGAGGCGCCTTTTTCTTCCATCGCCAAGCGCTGGTCTTTTTGATCCAGCCACGAGGAGTAGTTGCCCTCCCAGGGAATCCCAGAGCCGCGGTCAAGCTCAAGAATCCACCCGGCCAGGTTATCCAGAAAATATCGGTCGTGAGTCACGGCGATTACCGTGCCCTCATATTGCTCGAGGTAGCGCTCCAGCCAGGCCACCGACTCGGCATCAAGGTGGTTGGTAGGCTCATCCAACAGCAGCATCTCGGGCTCTGAGAGCAACAACCGGCACAGCGCCACTCGTCGGCGCTCACCGCCTGAAAGCTGCTTAACCGGGGCTTCCCAAGGTGGCAGACGCAGTGCGTCAGCGGCGATCTCGAGCTTGCGCTCTATCTCCCAGGCGCCGATGGCATCGATGCGGGTTTGTAACTCGCCTTGCTCTTCAATAAGGGCAGTCATCTCATCATCGCTCAGCTCTTCGCCAAAGCGCATGCTGACGCGCTCAAAATCATCGAGCAATTGTTTGGCTTCACCGAGGCCCTGCTCCACATTGGCGCGCACGTCGGTGGTATCGTCGAGTTGTGGTTCCTGTGGCAAAAAACCGATCTTAAGGTTCTTTTGTGGTATTGCCTCGCCTTCGATCTCGGTGTCGATACCGGCCATAATTCGTAGCAAAGTGGACTTACCGGCGCCGTTTAGGCCCAGTACGCCGATCTTGGCGCCGGGAAAAAACGACAGCGAGATATCCTTGAGAATGTGCTTCTTGGGTGGCACCACTTTGCCAACACCCACCATGGAATAAACGTATTGCGCCATAAACTTTAAAAACTGCTTTAACTTTAAAATGGAGCGCCAGATTCTACATGGCCCACCCGCTAAACGGAACGGAACAAAACACTATAAATAAAGGCCCTTTTATGTTTAAAATGCACCTGCACATGCTTTTGGACTACTAACCACGAAAGCAACCGAACACTGGCCGCATGGCTTTCCGACCCACCCCCTAAAAGGAAGAGATCAAAACTATGAGCTACTCAAGCCCCCTTTCCAAGACTGACCTCATGAACGCGATTGCTGAAGACACTGGCATGCAGCGCAAAGATGTAAAAGCTGTGCTGGACAGTTTGTCCGGCGTCATTGCTGGCCACATGGCTCCGGGGGCAGCCGGTGTTTTTAAAATGCCTGGCCTTTTTAAGATCAGCGTAGTTGATAAACCCGCCACTGAAGCCCGCTCTAATGTCGCCAACCCGTTCCGTCCGGGTGAGACCATGGATGTGGCTGCTAAACCAGCCAGCCGCCGGGTAAAGATTCTGGCCCTTAAGAACTTAAAAGATATGGCCGCATAAAAAGCGCCGCCAAAAACAAAACCCCGCCCGGCTCACGCCGCGCGCGGTTTTTTGTGCCCAAAAGGTTATCTTTTGCGGGGCATCGGTGAGCCCGAGCGAATCTCTCTAGTCGCCAGATCCCATGCCGCCACGCGCTCAGGCCCGGCCGGGTGGGTGTCGAGCACGCTCGAGGTAGTGCGCCCGCCCAGACGACCCAGCTTTACGAGCATACCGCGTGCGCCATCAAGATTAAAACCTGCGCGCGAGATGATATAGGCCGCAAGGTAGTCGGCTTCCATCTCTTGTTTGCGGCTGAAGGTCAGCACTCCGGCTGCCGCACCTATGCGCATACCGTCGCTGATGATCTGCCCGCTGTAAGCGGCGGCATCACCGAGCAGCAGTGTCATCGCCACACCACCAATCAGCGCGCCCACCACCTGGCTGCTCTGGCTCTCGAAGATGTGATTGGCAATGTGGTGCGCCATCTCGTGCGCGATCACCATCGCTATCTCGGCATCACTGCGTGCGTATTGCACAATGCCTTTATAGATCACCACCGTTGATTCATCGGCGGCATAGGCGTTGATTTCTTCTTTAGGTGAGTAGGTCAGCTCCCACTTGCAACTGTGCTCAGCCACATAACGACATATCGTGATGGCTGCGGGTTTAAGCTGTTGGTAAAGCGCCGCCACCCGCGCCACAGCTTCGGTATCTGATATCTCACGAGCAGTGGGTTTTGGCGCGCGCGCAATCTCGGCGGCCGCGATATTAAGGTTACCCGGCTGCATATCGGGCAGCACATGTGCCGGTGTAGTACAACCGCTAAGCATCACGACAAAACCCAATGCGATCAGCGCAACAGCACGCTGTGCGTTAGCTGGCGGCATAAGTATTGAGTTCAGCAAGGTAAGGTACGCGCTCATCCTGCGAGAGCCAGCTGCCCTCGATGGCATTAACTGCCAGTTGCAACATCTGCTCGCGCGAAAGATTCACAGCTTGTTGCGTCGCGATCAGGTTCTCATTCATATAGCCCGGAAAATACGCCGGGTCATCAGAATTAACGGTGACCTTAAGACCCAGATCCAGCATCTTGGCGATCTGCTTTGCCTTTAAGTCTGCGGCCACGTAGCGGTTGGATATGGGGCATACCGTCAGCGCAAGACCGCGCTTTTTAATCTCACCCACCAGGGCATGATCCTCCAGGCAGTTGACCCCGTGATCGATACGATCGACTCCAATATCTAGTGTCTGCCAGATATGCGCGAGTGAATCCTGCTGATCTACATCGCAGTGTATGGTGCGCAACAACCCCTCGGTACGGGCACGCTCGAAAACACCCGCAAACTTGGCCGGCGGGTTATCACGCTCATCGGAATCGAGCCCCACGCCAATAATCCAATCGCGCCAGGGCAGGGCTTGCTCCAGAGTCTGCATGGCTGAATCCGCGCTCATATCACGCAAAAAGCACATGATGAGTGCGCTCTCAAGGCCAAAGGCCTCGCGCGCGGCATCCTGGGCACGGCGAATGCCGTTGATTACCACCTCAAAAGCCACCCCGCGGTTGGTATGCGCCTGGGGGTCAAAAAATACTTCTGCATAGCGCACGTTCTGGCTGTGCGCCTTGGCAAAGTAGGCATAAGTCAGATCATAAAAATCGACCTCTTTAAGCAACACCCCCATGCCCTCGTAGTAAACGGCCAGAAACGACGACAGATCATCAAATTCATAGGCCGCGCGCATCTCATCAGCCGAGGCATAGGGCAGCGACAGATCATTACGTCTGGCAAGCGCAAATTTAAGCTCGGGCTCTAAAGTGCCCTCAAGGTGTACATGTAACTCGCACTTAGGCATACCTTCAATAAAGCCACGCATCGAATCACTCATCGCTTATCTCACAGTTGCTTATCTTCTTTAAGTGTCTTCTTTACCTGCCTTCTTTAAGCACCTTCTTTAAACACCTTCTTTAAAGCACAATGCTACCGTGCACATGCATGCAGCACCAAGACTATTTACCTAGACAGGCAATCATCATCCAGTGCTGCCACCGGTGTGAGATCCCGATGGTGTTTGTAATCGGGCCTGGTAGGCTGGGCATAAGCATTGGAGACAGGATTTAAGATCAACGAGAAGATCGAGCGATCCCACGGCGACATGTTGGGTGGCGAACTGTGCAGTAAGGTATCAAAAAAAATGAGCCCCGTGCCACGCGCTCCAGTGGCCGAGACCATGCCGTTTTTCTCAGCAAGCATCTTCACCGTAGGCTCATCTACCACCCACAGCGGGTAACTGGTGGTTGCCGTATCAAGATGCGCCCCATGCGCCCCCACGTTATGCGAGCCCGGGATAAACCACAGCGGGCCATTAAATTCGCTCACATCATCTAAAAACACATGCAGGTTAAGTGCCAGTGGCTTGGCTACGCCGTCTTCTTTATGATGCGTGGCAAAATCATAATGCCACTGCCACACCTCGCCCGAGAACGCCGCCTTAACATTCACCTTAACCTGTTGGATATAGGCCGGCTCGCCCAGTACCTGCAGAGCAGGCTCGACCAGCCGCGGGTGGCGCACCAGTGCATCAAAGCGCTCATCGCGTAAATGCAGCCCCATCGAGGTACGCACCTTGCCCGAATCGCGCTCAATAATATTGCCCTCGTGGCCATCGGCAAATACCACAGGCAAGCGCTCGTGCAGCGCATCCACCTCGGCAGATGAGAAAAGCCCGGGAAGCACCAAAAAGCCCTGGGTGTTTAAAGACTGAAGTTGTTCGTCGCTTAACGGCATGGGCGTATCTTACGTCGTTGTTAATCTTGGCCGCAAAGCGCTACCAATGCGCGCTGCACCTCAACCATCGCCAGCGTATCTTGCTCGCAGTAATCAAGAAGCTGCTGGCGGTAGTCATCGGCCTTCCGGCCTTCATAAGCCCCAAACACCATCGCGGTATAGACCCGTGAGGCTTCGCTGCCTTCGGCCACCCCATCAAGATCGCTATAACTCATCGAGGGCACCAATGCCGGCAGTACGTTCTTGATCGAATACGTGCCGGCATCTAAGGAGCGCTTGCTGATAAAACCCGGGTGGCAAACGTGATCGCGCACCACGGGTAACAAATCCACCACGTTTTTCATAATGGCGCCAAGGTCATCGGCAAGATCGACAAACATCTCACAAAGCCCGCCCAGCACGCCAAGCTCAAAACTCTGGTTGTAAACCACCACCGGCAGATCAGTGCGATCGATCGCAGCAATTAACGCCTCGGCAAAACCGCGGGCCGGGTGGGTATCTTCCGGGGCAAGGTAAGCGGTGTGGGTTAACACACCATCTTCATCTATTAAGTGCACTGAGAACTGAAAGGGTGTCATCTCGTATGGCCGGGTGCCAGCAAAGGCTGGGATGCCAGGGTTCATAGTCTCAAAATCCATGTAGTAGGCCGGTGGACCCAAAGGGATAAGAGCGTCAGGCAATTCATCAGATACCCACGGATGCCCCGAGGCCAGGCTGTCCAGTGCGTGGGCCTGCTTTTGCGGCAGTTTAAAATCCTCGGGAATATCCGGAATCGATTCGATCCCCTGCGCATGCAGTGCTGCCAAGCGATTGGGATAAATGCGGTACAAAAGGCCCACCCAATCCTCGGGCTTGGCCGCCATGCAGCTATCAAAGTAATCACAGCGCCACGGCTTTGAGCAAAGGCTCTTGGTGGCATACACCTCGGGCGGCGCATCAAGGCCCAATACGCCAAACAACTCGGGTATTTTGGCCACCACCTGGGGTAGGCGATCGCGTGCCTCTATTGTGAGATCACGCCGCAGCAGCATCTCAGACCAGGCGATATCCCCGCCATCAAACACGTACTGATTATTTACGTGAATGAGTTCCACCGAGGTGATATCCACCCCTGCACCTTGCAGCACATATAACTGCACCGCCACATCATCCACATGGCCTTTATCTTCACTGGCCGAGGTAGAGGATTTCACTTCACGAAGACCCCAGCCATCCCCTAAACGCTCTAGCACATCCACACGAATGCGCACCTTGTCATATTCAAAGGCGGCTTCGAAGATCGCCGGGACATCACCCACCATCAGTGAAGCAGTGGTGGCAACAGCAGCCTCATGCTGATAAGGCTTTTCAGTAACTTCTACCCCACCAGGAAAAAGCGCCCAGGCACCCCGGCCTATGCGGTTACCGGTATCCAGTATCGAGTAGGGCAAAGCCTCTTCATAAGGCAGGCGCTCATGCCAGCCCAGCCAGAGCTTCTTCTCACAGCGAAGCGCGTCGAGGTAGCGGGATTTGGTGAGGTAGGGGGTAGCGGTGTTCAAAGGAAAAGGTGAATGCTTGGGCCAGTTAAACGCATCAACTAAGGCCTATGGTAGCGCGTTTGGGCCTATGGAGCGCTACAAGGTTGGCGCGCATTTATTGGCGCAGCAACCCCTGCTGTGTGAAGGCAGAGTCCTTCCAACTAACAGCCCTTAAACCCCTTAAAACCTAGGCTCCAACTCCATGCACTTGAACCTAAAGGGACTCAAAGGGGCCGGAATGGACCTAAGTTCAGCACATTTTCAGCACACTAAGAAGAGGGAGTACCCACCCCCTTTTTCTTTTTCAATCTATAGATATATCCCCCTCACCCAGCGGAGGGGATTTTTGACCCCTCAGCAATTTAGTAATAAAAAAGGTATCTCTTATTTCTCAGGAAAGGACCTATAGCGATTAATATCTATAGCCTTCATAGGACGTTCGATTGCCTAGTTTCCTTACCTGTCTTGAGTTGTGGAACAAGTGTGGTTGATTCAAAACGATTAACCCTGAGGTCTTCCGCGCGGAAAGCTTCGCACGAGATCCACATAACTTTGCGAAAACACCATATCTGGGTTCCCATCGTAAGAAAAAATTGCAACAACCCGTGGACGTCGAGTGCGGTCAACTTGGCATACACGATGCATCGAACGGCTACCGTTAAAGAGCATGAAGGTGCCAGCAGCCGGACGCAGGCGCGTTGCTTCGGTATCGGGTGAATCGAAGAGCCGGGCGACTCCCTGGTAGTTTTCGTCGTCGTCGCTGCGAATGTAAGGAGCATACTCAAATACCCCTCCCTCGTCTGGTGTTTGTAGCTGTAATGTGACAACGCCATCGTTTGGATCGTAGTGCCATCCGTCTTGATCGCCTTCGAACGCGATTTTCATGGTTAGTGCCAGATGCGGACATTGACTCGGAAAAAGGTTATCCCGATTCAATACCCGTCTTACAAACTCAGTCAGGTCTGGCCACAGATACAAAGCGCGCAAGTCACTATCATTTGGAATCTGATAATTTAGAACCTGGTTGTAGCGATTGTCATGTAGTCTTTTTTTCAGGTCGCCGAATTCATCTAAATCACCATCGCCGTAACGAGGATGCCCAAGGAATGCTTCGCGCGGTCGATCATAGCGGTGGGACACCTCAACCAATTGTTCGGCTTCGGTCGCCATCCTTGATAGCGCGTCCGGCCTCACGAAGTCTGGCAGCAATGCACCTGCCGTATCAGCAAGAGACTGCTGGCACTTCGACACCAGATCGCGCCCGGCATTACTGTCTAGGTCATGTATTGGATATTGGTCAAGATCAATTAACTGGTGGATCGGCGTACGTTTTGACCGTTCATAGGATTGAGAGGAGTTCGTCATCATCGGCATCATAATTTCTCCCGTAATCGTTAGTTCATGCAGCTCAAATACTTTACACCGAAGCCTTGGGCAATAGTTAGGTGCATATTGGGTACAGTCGGGGATACCCACCTCCTTTCGATATCTAAATCTATAGATATATCCCACTCACACAGCGAAGGGAAAACTTAACCTTTTAAGTTTCCTTAAAAGGGCATTTGATCTTAGTGGGGAAGTGTTCTGAGTCTCAATTCAGGCGCTAGAGAACTTAACCCTTGGCTGCTTTTAATAGTAAAGAGCGGTTAAGCTCCGCCAGGTTTAAAGAGCAGAGTTACAGAGTTCGGCAAATGAAATCACCAGACATAGATGAAACCCGGTTTCACGATGGCATGCGCTTCACCCGAAACAAAGAAGCAGGCTTTGGCGGAGTGCTGGAATTTGAGTCAGGCGATCTAGACGAAATACTGCAGGTCTTTCGGCGTCACGCTGACACGATATTATCTTTTTTCTATGCCGTGCGCGGTCTCCTCGTGGTGAAACGGTTACAGGCGATTTGTGATGAGCCACAGGCACTGGTTGAACTCAGCCGGATTTTCGGCCCCGAGGTTGAGGATTATCATCAAACCCTGACCAGCGCACGCTTCTTCCATGAATCAGTCAAGGAAATACTGATTCTCACCAATGCAGAACCCTGTAATCATCTGCCTCCACCGAAACCGGCAATCCTGGAGGCCAAGGTCATGCCGATGCAGTTTCCCGAGCAGAGCAATTGGCATACTGACCAGAGTTATCGGCGGCCACCACCTGACATAACTTTGTTACTCGCGGTCGAGCTGCCTCCGCGTAACCAGGGCCAGACACTGTTCGCAGATTGTACGGCTGCACTGGCAACACTCGATCCCGCGCGCAAGCTTGCGCTCGAGGACCTGCGCGGAATACATGCACCGAGCTGGATCGGGCGTTCACGTGAGGCGGTAGCTAAGGGCGAACAGCCGCTGGATTTGCTGCCGCATCAACTACCCCAACGTCAGCCACTGGTGCGACGGCACCCGGTTACTGCTGAAGAATCGCTGTATATCTGCGAGGAAAAGCAAATGGATTACGTCGACGGTCCGATAACCGGACTTGCGACCGGTCCCGACGGGGAGGGGGCTAGACTGCTACGGGAACTGCTCAGGCACGCGACGCGCAAAGAGTTCGTCTACGTGCATGAATGGGAGCCCGGCGATTTGCTGATCGGTGATAATCGCAATCTGCTGCATTGCGCGACCTGGTACGACGCCGAGCAATACACACGACTGATGTGGCGCACTACGGTGATGGGCAATCCGGGCGATGAATATGCAGGTGAAGCAAAGACCTGGATTCCGCGCGATGGCAGCGAGGTAATGGCAGGCATGGATAACGCCTGATTCGTTCAGGTTCGGCCTTAACCCGGGAGGAAATTCGGTATATGCTTGCTGCGTATCTTTAGCCCGATTTTATTGTCTGTGGAGTCCCCGATTTGAGCGAATCATCCTATCAATTTACGCGTGCAATTACACGCAAGCCTGCGCCGAACATCGTTCACGGTTTACGCGCCGAGGACATCGGTGACCCCGATTTCGATCAGATGTTGCAGGATCACGCGCATTATGTTGCGACGCTGCAGCAGGCAGGTGCGGCGGTTACGGAATTGCCAGCACTTGACGACTTCCCCGATTCGACCTTTGTAGAGGACGTTGCCCTGTGTCTACCCGAGCTTGCCATACTGATGCGCCCAGGTGCACCATCGCGCGTGGGTGAGGTTGCGCAGATGGCTCCGGTGCTGCGCGATCTGTTCGAGCGGGTGGTTGCAATTGACGGGCCCGGCTTTATCGAAGGCGGCGACATCCTGGTGACATCGAAACAGATTCTGGTAGGTCGTTCCGAACGAACGGACAGCGCCGGGATCGCCGAACTGGCGGAGATCGTCAGCTATCACGGCTATTCCCTGCACGAAGTAAAGACGCCTGCAGGTATATTGCATTTTAAAACGGATTGCTCGCTACTTGATGCTGAAACCATCCTGGCAACGCCGCGGCTGGATGCCTCAGGCTGTTTCGAAGGCTATCGCGTCATCCACACCGCCCAGGGCGAGGAGGCTGCCGCCAATTCGATCCGCTACAATGACCTGGTATTGATGCCGGCCGGATTTCCGCATACCCTGGCGCGCCTGCAGGATGCTGGCTACGAGGTTCGCGCAATTAATAATAGTGAGTGTGCCAAACTGGATGGCGGCATGTCCTGTCTTTCGCTACGCTTTTAATCAAGTTGCCGCCTGGAATCGGTTTATTCTCCGGACGGCAGTGCTAACCGGTGGCTTTGTACTCTGAGGAGTATAGGCAGCATTAACGCCCCTTCCTGCCACAGTCTGCTATAAACGCTTGGCCGCTATCAATAGTGGAGCGTGGTTAAGGTTTGCTAAACTTCCACTAACTCCTGGGAGTGGGCTATAGGAGGACCCGGTCACGTTCACAGAAAATAAGATAGAGCAGTAAATAATGTGCGTATAAGTAAAGTCGAAACATCCATATTGCAGGCACCAGAAGACGGCAGACCACACTGGGTCAGTCACTTTATCGTGCCACGGGCCAACGAACTGCTAGTCCGCCTTGAGACCGATGAAGGGGTCTGTGGGTTTGGTCTCGCCACCTGCTACAGCACCGTAGAACCTGTGGTCAACGCGATCAACTCGGGTATCGCAGCCGAGGTCGTGGGATGCGATCCGCTTGCACCGGAACGGGTGTACGAAAAACTCTTTTCGCTCACGGCCAAACGTCTGGCCCATGAGAAGGGCTGGAGTCGGGACGCTTTGCTAAAGATTTCAGCCGCTGTCGACCTTGCCTGCTGGGATATCGTCGGTAAAACGGCAGGGCTGCCGCTATACCAGTTGTTTGGCGGTTACCGTGACCGAGTGCCCTGTTACGTGACTTGTGCCTACTACCGAGATGGTAAGGACGAGGTCGAGTTGCGAGATGAGATCCAGGCTTTGAAAGACCAGGGGCACCAGGGTTTCAAAGCCAAGGTGGGCGGGCTATCTGTTGCAGAAGACATTGAGCGGCTCGAAATTGTGCGAGACGTTATAGGGGAGGAGAGGGATCTAATGGTCGATGCAAACCGGGCATGGGATCTTCAGACCGCGACCGAAGCTGCTAACCGGATGGCTCACGTTCGGCCACGCTGGCTCGAAGAACCGGTGCGCTGGCAGGACGACCGACGTGAGTTGAAACTGCTCTCCCAACGAACGAGTATTCCCCTGTCGGCCGGTGAGAGCGAGCTGACCAGTTATGGTTGCCGGGCACTGCTCGAGGAACAAGCTATCCAGATACTCCAGTTTGACTGCACGATGTTCGGTGGATTCACTCACGGGCGGAAACTGGCAGCCCTTTGCGAGATGAACCACGTCCAGATCGCACCCCACCACGATTGCTTCATCCATGCGCCTTTGGTGGCTTCGAGCCCGGCTGGGTTTATCGTCGAGTCGTTCACGGATCCGGAGCGCGACCCACTGCAGGCCGAGTTGTTCGAGAACCCACCAGTCATTAAGGACGGCTGGCTGACACTCAATCCGGATCCTGGCCTTGGTCTGACACTTTCGGAAAAAGCACTGAAAAAGTATGGCACGCTGATCAGTTGCTGACTCATTGGGTGATCGCCTAGCGTAGAGATTACTGACTAAATTTCGGGCCACTACCAACAACTACAAAGACTATAAACACTTGGCCGCTATCAGGTATCAATAGTGGAGCGCGGTTAAGCTTCGCTATCAATCTCTTAAAAGAGGCTTGTAGTACCCCCCCCACCATCATGCTATTTTTCGGTGTGTTACGCCTTTTTAAATAAATGACTTACGAGGGTGTTTTTTAAGTTTGCCCTTCTCTGTTTCGACCTGATTTCGTTTCCGCCGTTTCGGCATGATCGATGCGATACTGATGTTGGCAGGACCTACCTAAGTTTCGAAAGTTAAAGTATCTGGGCTGCCATCAAGCACTAACGTCCCCTGACCCTTCAACCACAAACTGCCCCTTACCTCCCGCATTGAGCTGCACGCTGCTGATCTGCCCATAACGCAGTGTCTCGCCATCCACCCCGGTGATCTGCTCGATACGCACACTGAAAGTGGACCCCTTGGGCAGGGTGGTCAGTGGGACATCACGGCTTTGTAACAACCAGCTGATACGTTGTGCCACATTGGCATTGAGCTTTTCTTCTAACGCAACATAAAGTGATGTCTGAATCTCGCCAGTTACCTCTATTGTGGTGGTGGTGCCCACGGCCACGGTATTGGTTTTAAGATCTGCAGTGACGGTAGTACGTTCTTTCTTACGACGAATGACCACCAGCTGCTCGAACTCATCGTTCTCAAAATAGATAATCGCTTTGTCACCTGGATGAAAATTGCTGCCGACCCGCTCGGCAAGTTTTGCCCACAGCTCTACCGGCAGGCCCGATTGGACCATGCTGTGCGAGAGGGTGTCTCCGGGTTTAAAGATAAATTCGATCTTGTGTTCACTGGCGGATTGATTGGGCGCGCTGGTTAACGCCCACTGAGGTGTTGCCAGTGCATCGTTAACATCGACACTGGCGAGCGGCGCACTTGGTGTGGCGCCGGCTTCGACCGTATTAGTGACTGGTATTGTGGCTTCAGGTGCTGGCGGCGGCTGATTGAGTGCCAGCAGTGTGTCGGTTGTGATGGTGACAGCTGCTACTTGTGGTTGTATCTGGGATTGTGGGCGGATTAAGTCTGCTGCGCCTGGTGCAGTTGCCTTTGTCATATTCTCAGCTACAGTCCTTTTGTCCATCTCAGCCATATCAGGCGTCTGCGACAGTTTCTTCTTAAAAACCACCTTGCCTTCTTCGCTCAAGTCTTGCTCAGGTGCTGTGCTGCCCGGCAGGCTTATCGGCACTGCTTTTGCAAAGGCAAGGGTCTTGGCTTCATCTTGCGCGGGGATGGATAGGATGGGCTCTTGCGGTGTCACTCGCAGCACACCGATGCCAACCGCAACGAGTGCCATGGCGCCCACAGCCATGCCCAGTACCGGAGTGCTTTGCCAGCGGGGCAGCATGGCCTGCAGGCGCTCATGCCAGGTGGCTTTGGGGGTTGCCTCGGCAATGAGGTTTTGTACTTTGGTCAGCAGGGCATTGCTATCGATACCACTTGCCCCAAGGTATCTTTCAAGGGTTTGGGTATCGAGTGCCTCGAACTGCTCGTCGGTTAACTCTTCGATCGGCACTGGCGGATGAATACCATGTGCGACCAGTGCCTCGGCTTTTGTAATCTGGGCACTGGCACGCTTGTGCATAACATCGACATCGATGCCGTGGGATCGCAGCAATGCCATGTCGCTTTGCTGCCTGCGCGTTGCGCTGATAAGCGCATCGGCTTTTTCGCCGAGGATGCGACGCAACAGATCGTCTGTGGAACTGGCCATGGCTTCAGACAGTGCCTACGCTGCCTTGCTGTTCTGATGTGACACAGAGTTGGGTAATGCTGCGCAGCCGATTTCGCAGCCGATTCCAGCGTTGATAATCGGGCCCGCCGGTGGTGGTATCCAGCCCCAGTTGTTGGCAGAAATAATGGCTGTCGTTCTTAAGATCCCAGCCTTCGCTCTCGAGCAGATGCCAGGTTTTGTGCAGCAGTGGGTCGTCCTCGGTATGCACGGCCTCGCGGATGCGGTGGGTAAGGTATTGAAGGTTCAAAAGGTCCTCGGGAGTGGTGGCGTCGTTCGCCAGGGATTCGAGGTCCGGGCTATGGGTTACCCGCGCCTTGGCGGCGAGAGAATCGAAGTAGTGTGAAATGTAAGATTTTATGGCGCCTCTTAGGTGTTGCTCCAGGGTGGCCCGCTCGCGGTTCCAGCGGCGCCGCTCAGCCAGGGTGTCGCCAATGGCTCTTTGGGTGAGTTCTTCGGCTTCCATCTCAGGGCTGTGGCCAGACCGGGTGCCCAGTTTCCAAAGGGCATAGGCAGTCACTCGGATCAGCAGGGTTTTAAGTTCATCAGGTTTCAGGTGGCTCAGGATTGTCGGGTTTGCTGCCATAGGTCGCCCTTTTGTGGGACAGGTGTCTTTTGCACCGGCCGGGGTTTGCCTTTAGTGATCTTTCCTTTTTAGCGCATTGGGATGGCAAAAGAGGGTGCACCGCCGGGGTAATTTCATGGGGATTGGCGGTATCCACGTTGGCCTTTTAGATAGTGCCGGTTTCTTTGGATTTTTTTCACTAAGGCACGCCTGGTGATTCGCATGAAAAAAATAAGCCCCCATCGGCTATTAAAAGATGATGGGACCGATCCTCTTTTCTGAGCATGCCCGGGTGCGCTGTGCCCAGCGCGGCATTGATGAATCGCTTATTTGCATGGTGCTGGCCTATGGCCGGGCCCAATACGATCATCACGGCGGGCGGCTTTGTTTTTTAGGCCAATCAGAAAAACGCCGTGTGGCCCGTGCGCACCCGGACATCATGCGCCGCTATGGCCGCAAGCTCGATCTGGTGGTGGTAATGCCGGCCAAGGGCGAGCAGACAGTCGTCACTGCCTATGTGCGCCATCGGGGGCGTTAGATGCTGATGGTTCTGCGTATTTTTTCTTCTCTTGCTACTTATCGAGGCTTGTTTATGCGTTATTGCTTACACATCGTTGTTCTGAGGGTTGCTGTGCTTTTGGGAGTGCTGTTAAGCCCCTACACCCTGGCGGCCAGTATTTCGGCCCTTGGCCAGCCGATGCAGCCCGGGGCAGCCAAAGTCGGCACGCTGCTGGTGCGCACGGATGCCGATGCGCCGCTGCGGGCGGTGCCGATGCTGGGTACAGATGTGGATATCAGCGTAACCGGGCTGGTGGCCCGCACCGTGGTGACGCAGTATTTTCATAACCCCACCGACGAGTGGCTGGAGGGAATCTATGTATTCCCGCTGCCGCAGAACGCCGCGGTAGATACTCTTGAGGTGCGCATTGGCGATCGCATTATCGTGGGTGAGATAAAAGAGAGGGCCCAGGCTAAAAAGATTTACGAGCAGGCCAAAGCGCAGGGCAAAAAGGCCGCACTGCTCGAACAGGAGCGGCCCAATATATTTACCACCTCGGTGGCCGGGATCCAGCCAAAGGGCACCGTGGGAGTGCGCATTGAGTACCAGCGCGAGCTGGATTACCGCGATGGTGGGTTCTCGTTGAGATTTCCCATGGTGGTCGCACCACGCTATGTGCCGGGGACCGAGGCTGAGTCCTTTAGTGGTTATGGTTTTGCCCCCGATACCGATCAGGTACCCGACGGTTCGCGCATCAGCCCGTGGGTGGCCGACCCTGCCAGGGGTTCCGTTAACCCGGTATCACTAGTTGTGGCCATTAATGCCGGTATGGCCATTAGCGTGCAGAGCCCCTCGCATGCCATTGATATAAACGAGGATGAGCGCAATGGCATGGTCCGCATTGAGCCGGCCCATGGCACTTTGCCAGCGGACCGCGATTTTGTATTGCACTGGCGTCCACTGGTGGCCCATGCGCCCCGGGCAGTGCTTTTTACCGAGACTTTTGAGGGCGATCAGTACGCTTTATTGATGGTGATGCCGCCCGATGCCAAAGCGGCGCAGGATCAAAAACTTAACCGCGAGGTGATCTTTGTGCTCGATACCTCGGGCTCCATGGCAGGGGCATCGTTTCGCCAGGCACGTGCCGCACTAAGCGCAGCATTAAAGCGACTGGGACCACAAGATACCTTTAACGTAGTTGCCTTTGCCTCGAAGGCGCAGCAGCTGTACATGGATCCCAAGCGGGCAACCCCGGCCAATATTGCCAAGGCGCTTGCCAGCATAGCGGCACTTGATGCCACTGGCGGCACCAAGATGCTCTCAGCACTCAAGCTTGCGCTTCGCGATTATGAGCAAAGCACCCGGGTGCGCCAGGTGGTGTTTATCACCGACGGAGCCGTCGGCAACGAGACTACGCTTTTTGATTACATCGGCCGCCATATCGGCAAGAGTCGGCTCTTTATCGTGGGCATTGGTTCATCACCCAATGGGTATTTCATGCGCAAGGCGGCGCACACAGGCCGTGGCACCTATACCTATATAGGCAAGCCCAAAGAGGTGCGCGAGAAAATGAGCGCTCTTTTTGCCCGCCTTGAAAGCCCGGTACTGACGGATATCAAACTGCACTGGCGCCAGGGTGTGCTTGAAACCTACCCGACACCTGTACCGGATCTATATGCCGGCGAGCCTTTGGTGGTGGTAGTACAAGCCCGCCACCTGGGCGATGAAGTGCGTATCACGGGTATGCGGGCAGGTGCATCGTGGCAACAGAGCGTATCTTTGCGCGATGGTGTTGCCAAGGCAGGCATCGCCCGCCTTTATGCCAGGCGCAAGATTGATTCGATTACCCTTAATACTGGCGATCTGCGCGCCACGCTTGGACGCAAGGAAGCGCGCAAACAGGTGCGCAACCAGATTGTAGAAATCGGTCTTAGGTATCACCTCGTGACCCGACACACCAGCCTGGTGGCAGTAGAGCGCGAATCCAGTGTGCCTTTCGGCGAGAACCTTAAGGCCTGGCCGGTACCGGTAAACCTGCCGGACGGATGGGAGATCGAGGAAATCTGGCTAGAAAAACCCGTGCCAGCGCTGATGAAGACGGCTTCTTACATGTACGAATTCGACAAAAAACCCGTGTCGGAGAATGCGCGAATCGCCTTCGAGAAGCAAATCGTTAAATCGGTTAAAAAACGCAGAGCTGAGGAAAAGAAAGCCGCCCAGAAGCGTTCCGCAAAATTTACAGCGGCTGTACAGCCAGGGTTGCAGGCAGCGCTTGTTGCAAGACTGCCGCAGACGGCAACCCCTGCCAAGTTGTTGATACTTCTGGGTATGGCGCTGTTGCTTGCAGCACTGCTGCTGCGCCGGTGGGTGTTGGCTCGATGCTGATGACGCGCCCCGTAATCACAGGCGCTCTTGCGCTCGCCGGGGTGCTCAGCATTGCCCAAGGCGCGTGGATTCCTATTAAGGCGGCGCTGGCTCAGGTGCTGCTCGATAACGCCTGGCGCAAGACACTCTATAGCGGCCAGCCTTTAAAGCCCTGGCCCTGGGCCGACACCTGGCCGGTGGCCAGGCTGAGTGTGCCCGCACAGGATAAATCCATGGTGGTGCTGGCAGGGGCCAGCGGGGCAACGCTGGCTTTTGGCCCCGCTCACGTGCGCGCCAGTGCGCCGCCGGGCAGCGCCGATAACACCGTAATTGTCGGTCACCGAGATACCCATTTTTCTTTTCTTCAAAACATCAAACCCGGAGCGCAGCTGCAGCTTGAATCAGCCGATGGCGTCGTGCATCACTACCGGGTAAACGATGCCCGTGTACTGCACGAGACCGATACCGATGTGTTGGCGGCGACCGGTAGTCGCTTGCTCACACTGATTACCTGCTACCCCTTCGATGCCATCGTCCCCGGTGGGCGGCTACGTTATGTGGTGCAGGCCCAAGGCATCACAGGCCATAACCCCACTTTGGATAAAAAAACATGAATACCAAAAGCGACACCCAGGCAGAGGGCAAGGCAAAAAGCTTTGAGATGAAAACTGCAAATGCGCAAAAGGCCAGGCTTAACGATCTTGAAAAGCAGCTTTACCTGCAAAAGTACGTCTCACTCGGCAAGGCCAAGGCCTTTGTGCAAAAGGGTAATCAGGGCAAGGGCTTCAGGTTGCGTTAGTGGTTTTGAAAAAAGAGGTTTGTTCTTTAATTAAAAGCGATCCAGATGCAATATTGATTTACTCAAATACACCCATGGGCAGATCAAGCGGATCCTATGCTCCGCTCTTTGCTGGCTCGGTGGGTTTTTGGCAAAGCAAAAAGGTCTTATGGCCTTTGCAGCTGGCGGCCCTGGTGCTGACAGTGCTTTTGGCGGAAGGCTGCAGCACGACAGCTCAAGAACCAGTAATGAAGCTATGCCAATCGGCTGATCACTGTGCAGGCGGTCCCACCCGAATTGTGCAACAGGCAATAGACACCATTGTTAATGCGAACTTTCCCGAAAGGGCGGGTGTATATAAGGCCGTGATGTGGAAAGACCGTGGAGAGTTAGTTGCCGCTACTGGGCTTGGGGTTTCAATCCATATCTCTACCTCCTTGTATATGGCACTGACCTGGGATCAGCTGGTAGCGGTAATGGCCCATGAGCTGGCCCATCAGGAGGCGAATCATGTCTTAATAGACATCGGTGTCAGCAGCGCCATTTGGATCGTCGATAAGGCGACCTGGTTTATCACACCATGGATGATCCTCTCACCTGTAGATGGATTGATTGACTCGGCATTTGAACGAAATCTGGAGATTGCGGCCGATCTATTGGCTATTGAATACCTTGAAAATGCGGGTTATACCAAGAATGACTATCTCGCGCTCCTTGCCTGGATCAAAGAAAGCGTTACTGGTGGCGGAGGCTGTCGAGTGTTATGCGATCATCCACATATTGATGATCGGATAAAGGCGGTTAAGGAAGGCGAAAACGTGCTGCAAGAACAAGGCCGGAGGCAAGGCTGAATTTGTCAGATCGAGAAAATTCAGATCTAAAATGAGGGCATCCGGGCATTGGCGTGCCTTTGGCATCCCGCCACAACACCCACAGGCGATTATCCAAGAGGTCGTTGAGCAGACCGTGGCGGTAGCAACTAAGGAAGACGTGGTTCGTGCGAGTCTGCAGGACGGTGGGAACATCAGAGAACTCTTCGAGGAATACAAAGTATTCTAAAATGCGTATAACGCCTCTCTAGTCGTCGTCACCGTTCCGGTAGGCGCGAATGCGGCGATAGATCAAAATGCTACACCACACCACAGCGGCAGTGATCACGAGACCAAAGTTTAAAATCAAAACGAATGACCAGATGTCCATTTACCAAGGCGATATCAGTAGTAGCAAAAAGGTGAGTACTAGGAACCTAATATGGGTAGTTATAATCATACTGACCTGTGTGAGCAGCACTGGTGTCCAAACGCTTGAGGCTCGAAGCGACACGCAATCCCTGTCGCCCAAGCATCATCTGCCAGACGGAACCTTTCGCAACAACCACCATCCAGCTATAAACAAGCCGGGTTCGGATCTGCTCAGATGGTGGTGGAATCGAGAGAAACCTGAACCCGTTAGCTTTCCTCTAGTAAATAATAACCCGAAGTTCCTACGCAACAATAAATTTGTGCCAACAATCACCTGGATCGGTCACGCAACGCTACTGATTCAGTATGACGGATTGAACATCCTAACCGACCCCCATTTTACGGAGCGAGCCTCACCTTTCAAATTTGTTGGGCCACGTCGAATTACCCCACCTGGACTTGCTCTGAGCGATCTTCCGCGGATTGATCTCGTGGTGATTTCCCACAATCACTATGATCACCTAGACGAGGGAACTGTTAAGCAACTGTATTCCCGGCAGGTTGATCAGCCACCACGTTTTTTCGTACCATTAAGGCAGAAACAATGGTTCGATGATCTAGGTATACCGAATGTCGTAGAACTGGATTGGGGTGAGAACGCAGACTACAAGGGCTGGACAGTCCACGCTGTACCCACTCAGCACTGGTCGGGTCGAAGCTTGTGGGATCGAAACAAAGTGTTGTGGGCCGGTTGGGTGCTGGAGCACCCATCATTCAGATTTCTGTTCGCCGGGGATACCGGCTACTCACCAGATTTTGCCGATATCGGAAAACGATTTGGCCCTATTGACCTAGCAGCCATCCCCATCGGCGCCTATGAGCCTCGCTGGTTCATGAGCGAGTCCCACGTTAATCCGGAAGAAGCAGTCAATATACACCTGGACATACGGGCACGTTATTCGGTGGGAATACATTGGGGCACCTTCCAACTCACCGATGAGCCAATGGATGAACCACCTGTTAGGTTGAAGCAAGCATTAAAACGATCTGATATCCCGCAAGATAGGTTTTTTGTCATGCAACACGGCGAAACTCGCTCCCTGAATTTTATTGAGAACTGAGATGCCCCCGGCGCGCTGGCAGAAAAGCGCGGCGTCAACCTCGTCGGTCAGGGCGGGTTCAAGTTTCAAGTGCTAGGTCCAAGATATAAAATGTGAGGCGCGACCTCGTAGTTTTTTTCTTGTCTCGACGCCCTATTTTTTCACATCTTTCTGAGCCACATCGGCTTCACGGCGAGTTGCTGCTGCTGCTGGATCTACGTAGGTATATTCCACGTCTTCGAAGTCACCATACAGGATGCGTAGATATGCCTCTGGCTGGTTTGGGCTGGCAAAATCTCCGCCAATGTGGGGTATCGTTGTTGTTGGCAGGACTAGCTCGGGTGGTACGCCATAACCGCCATTTTCAGTGGCTGGCATGGCGCCCTTATGGCTTCGCCTTTCAAGCACTGCTATACCATTGTGGATTACCTGTCGGTAAACCGTGATATCAGCACGAATTTCACCGCGCATTCGATTGCGCTGCCACCGAAATGGCCATGGTTTCGGGGCATCAAATGATATGGCGACGAGGCCTTTGTTCTCGAAAAGATCGACATAGTAACCCTGAGTCGCGCCACGCTCGGCAAGTCCGCTCGCCAAGCGTTTCCAGGTCATGTCCGCATCGAGCAGAACCGAGATGTCAACATCGTCCTCCCAATCAAGCAAAGAGCCGCCCTCGCGCACGGCGCCAAGCAAACTGCCGCCTTCCAGCCAATGCACAACCCCTATTTCAGTTAAAGCGGTGGAGACAAAATGACTGAGTTCCGCTAAATGCTCGCGGCAGCACGGTGCAGTGTTGAGGCCGAGCCGGTTGACGTAAAGATTGAAAGGACAAGGCGGTGTCCGTTTACCACAACCGAGCCAACGTACAGTGCCGCCTGCCAGATTAAGTTCGCTGATGCTATGGCGCCGGCGGAATTTCACAAGATTGCCCTTTGCCTGGGTCTCCAAGACCGCCAAGTCATGAGTATTGAGGGTATAGATTGGTCGCTGTCGCCTGGCCCAATGCTGGTGGAGGAACCAGGCCAGTTCGATTACCGCGGCGGTCATCAGCACCGCCAGGAGTTTCACGTTGGTAATTGCCATGCCGGCAAATACGCTAAGGCCGAGGCCGGCCAACAAAAAGCCACCGTGGTCAGCGTGCTTGGCCACAAACTCGACCGGAAACGACGCCGGTTGAAAAGCGATTGCAGGCGCCGCGAGAGTGAAAAACATAACACCAAAGAAGCCAAGCGAAACAGCAAGCGCAGTAAAATCGAGACCCTGGGACGAGAACGATACTGCCGCCACTGTTGCTGCTACCAGAAGCCCCGTTGTAAATAATTCTGAAGTGCTTGGCGTGACCCAGTTACGTGGAAATCGCAAAAGGCGAAGGAGAGATAAATAACTCGCTATGTATAGGACGGCGGCAATAAGTGCGGCGATCACCGTGAGGGCCGGTAATGCTTCAAGATTGGTCATAAGTCTTGCGCCCCGCCTTCGTCTATTTCCATTTTTACCATTATCGCCGTACGGCGCTATATAAGGGGTAAAAAAGAGGGCCGCATCTTGAATGTTAGGTTTTAAGTTTTAAGTTTTAAGGTTTTAGTAAAGAGCATAGGTGGCATTACCCCCCCTTCCTGTCACCATTTGCTATAAACACTTGGCCGCTATCAATAGTGAAGCGCGGTTAAGGCCCATCAAGAGATCATCGAAAAATTACTCCGGGCGCTGGACCGAACCTGGCGTGGTGTCCAGAGCTGCCAGATCTAGCTAACCCAGGCCCCGCACCATCGGCCATGGTGCAAAGCTTGCGGGTTGGGGCTTGAGACGTCAGCGCCGATAGCCGCGTTCGAGGTAGGTCGCCCCGGCGAAGGTGCTGCGCTCGAGCACCATTCCCGCTGCGACTGATTCAACAATCTCTACCGAGGCATCGGGCAACACCTCCCCGAGCAGTTCGTGCAACACCCGTCCGTCGAGTTGGTGTTCTACCTCGATGCCAAGCAGATGCAAAACGGTCGGCAGCACGTCGACGATCCCGCATGGAGTATCGACTACCCGATAGGCTTCGATGCCCGCATTGCTTGCGCCCTGCAGGGCAAACCAGTTGCCAAGCTCGATCGGGTGCAAGCCGCCGTGTAGCCCACCATCGGTCGCGAGCCCCGAGGTATCGTGGGTGCAACGCCCCGGCAGACCCGCGGCGTTTGTGCCGTCATGCGCCGTGGTAACAAATGCAATGTCCGGCGCCCGTCGATGTGCGATACGCACATCCGCAAGCGACAGGGTGTCGGGGAGCGCATCGGTGAAAACCAGTTCACACCAGGGTTGCGCACGTAGCCACCCGGCAATTTCGGCAACCCGTCCCGGCTCGTGGCCTCGTACGTAGATGCCCCCGGCGCGCTGGCAGAAAAGCGCGGCGTCAACCTCGTCGGTCAGGGCTGGCCCTACGGAGAATCCGGCCTCGGCAAGCTTGCCGGCGACGTCAATCGGTTCGCCCTCGATAGCCAGATGCCCATGATCGGACAGTGTTAAGAGGGTAGGCCGCTCGTCGATCGGCAACTGATTTCGCCAGTCGACGAGCCGACCAAACTCCGCATCCGCATGGCCAAGCGCCGAGAGGTTGTCCTCGGTGCCGAGCCCGCTGTAGTGGTAGCTGATATCCGGTTCGAACGACCACAAGATGGTGACCTCCGGCGCGAGACGGGGTGCGATCCCCTCAAGAAAGGTATCGAGCAGATAGGTTGTTCGTTCCAGCGCCGGCACCTTGGCCTCGGGAATTGGCCCCAGCTTGTCCACCACCGCCTGAACTTCGGCCACCGGCGTGGAGGCATCCGGGCGATACAGCGAGAGGCGAAAGTCACCGAGCGCTTCCGCACGGTGATGCAAGATACGAGTACCCCCCGCGGTTCCCGAGCCTGCAACTGCGAGCGACATTCCCCGCTCGGCCAGGATCTCCCCGAGCGACGGCACATCGAGCAACCGGCCTTCGAGCGCGTCGCTCGCGGCCCGAAGCTGGTCCTCGTCACCGGAGTTGATGAGCGAGCCACCAGCGGCAGCTAGATCCATAAACCGGTTGCCGACAATGCCGTGGCGGGTCGGCCAGCAGCCGGTGACCAAGGTGGCCTGATTAACGCGAGTCTCGGTCGGAAACGCCACCCGGGATCCGGTGCACAATGTTCCCGCTTGCGCGAAGCGATGCAGGTTCGGCATGACGACGGGTGTCACCATATCGGGGCGCAGCCCGTCGAAGACGAAGATAACGACTTTGATGGTCATGTCAACTACGAAGGCACCGTTATGCCGATGAAAGATGGTCTGCCCAAGTTCAAAGATTTTCCAGTTGAGCTCGGCGGCTCGGGAGAGACGATGCCCGAATAGATCAGGTGCGCCAAGGTTCGAACTTGCGACCCCTGCCGTGTGAAGGCAGAGGCCTACCAACTACCAGTCCAAAAACCCCTTAAATAACAGGCTCCGACTCCACGCAAACGGACCTGAAGGGACTGGAGAGGACAGGAAAGGACTCAGTTTCATCTCAATTTCAGCTCACCGAAAGAGGGGGCATCCACCCCCATTAGTTTTTCTTCAATTAGATATATTGTCTCTGCACGGCAGAGGGGGTTTTGAGGAATATCACTTTCGCCGCTCCACTCCTGGCAGAACGCACAGCATCTCGTAGATGAGGTCGGCGGCGATTCGCGACGTCATCCCCGACACGTCGTAGATGGGCGCAACCTCGACAAGATCGCAACCGACGATGTCGAGGCCGTAACAGCCACGGATGATCTCGATTCCCTGCGGCGTGGTGAGGCCACCGATTTCGAGCGTGCCCGTGCCGGGGGCATAGGCGGGGTCGAGGCCATCGATGTCGAATGACAGATAAACGGGGCCACCGCCGAGCTTCTCGCGCACGTCGGCCATGAGCGGTTCGAGTGATGTGTGCCAGCACTCCTCAGCCTGTACCACCCGAAAGCCCTGCTGCCGTGACCAGTCGAAATCGTCGGCTGTGTAGCCGGTGCCGCGGACGCCGATCTGGACGACGCGATCACAGTCCAGCAAGCCCTCTTCGACGGCGCGGCGAAATGGCGTACCGTGGGCGATCTTCTCGCCAAACATTTCGTCGTTGATGTCGGTGTGGGCATCGACATGAACCAGTCCAACCGGACCATGGATCTTTTTCATCGCCCGAAGCATTGGAAGAACGATGGTGTGATCGCCGCCAATCGCCACCGTCGTCAGACCATGGGCCAGAAGATTGTCGGCGAATGCCTCGATCCGGGCGATCGAGTCGTCCTTGTCGAACGCGTTAGTGGCGACGTCGCCGAGGTCGTCGATGCGCAACGAGTCGAACGGCGCGGCTCGCGTGGCCATGTTGTAGGGCCGAATCATTACCGACTCCTCGCGAATGCCGCGAGGACCGAAGCGGGCGCCGGGTCGATTGGACGTACCAAGGTCAAAGGGCACACCGAAGATACCGACGTCGAGATCCGCCGGCTCGGACCGGTTGGGCAACCGCATGAACGTGGTAATGCCGCCGAAACGGGGCATGTCGTTGCCTCCGAGTGGCTGAGGGTTTGCGGACTCGTTGGCGTTAGGATCACTCGGCATCAGAACTCGCCATCCATCGATGCGGACAATTCCCACACTGCTTCGGTTGATGAACTCGGACCGAGGATATTCAAGACAATCTCATTACAGCCCGAATCACGGTACTCATCGAGGCCGGTGCGGATAGTGTCGATGTCGATGACACCGCTTGATCTGCGAACCGCGAATACTGAAGCATAGGGAGCATAAGCCATATGTTATCGAAAATTAACGAAGAACGAGAAACCTGTTCGCAACGGAAAAGCTGATCAATCCGATCGAGTTGATTGTATCATTCTGAGAGTTTGTCCATTGCCTCCAGCCAATGGGACGGAGAATCTTGGAAATACTCTCCACATAGAAATTGGTAAATGTTCACCGATTGAGAACTAGCCCAGCCTCTCCACTCCCAGCATCTCAAAAAACAAACCGACGGGCTCAACCTGGGAGTTGACCTCCAGCTTGGAATAGATTTATTTCATATGGTTTCGTACGGTCCCGGGAGATATTCCAAGGATGCAAGCGATCGACTTGGTAGAGAATCCTTTGAGCAACAGTTTGGTGATCTCCTGCACTCGTGGAGTGAGAGCCGACGCGTCGTCTGGAGAATCACTGTGCGGATCTGTCACGGCAGGTTGTTGTCGATTAAGGTTTGAAGTGTTTGGTTTTAATCAGCCTACACCATTGCAATGATATC
>CAUZJT010000014.1:0-34479 GCA_963580215.1 Gammaproteobacteria bacterium | reverse complement strand
GCCGGTGCGGTGCGCTAGTCCGGGTACCGCGTAACCCGGTCCAAAGCCCGCGGCTTCGATCACATCACGCGCGGCTCTATCCACTGCTTCAGCGGGAACGCCCACCCGAGCTGCATCGAACGCCGCGGCCTGAGCCGCTTTTTCAAGATCCCAGACCTGGCGCTGGCGGGCCGTGGGTTCGCCAAAAACATAGGTGCGGGTAATGTCCGAGTAGTAGCCATCGATGGGAGCTCCGGTATCGATCAGTACCATGTCGCCTTCTTTAAGTTCCTGAGGGTATGACACTCCGTGCGGGTAAGCCGTGGGCTCACCAAAAAGCACAATGCGAAAGGCCGGCGGGCCATCGGTGCCAAGCTTCAGATGCGCGTCGGTAAGAAACTCCTGCACATCAATGGTACTGATGCCAGGTTCCAGTATTCGTACTGCGCTTTTTTGAACCTCTAAGGTAAGATCCATTGCCAACTGAATCAGTGCAATCTCATTGTCGGACTTATGCATACGGCAACTTGCCGTCACGCCCGACCCATTAATAAACTGCACTCGCGGCATGGCGCGCCGCAGGCCGTCAAAAACGAAAAACGGTGTCGCGGGATCGATCACCAGCACACCTTTGACGCCACTTAACTCAGCGAAACACTGACCCACCAGCGCGGTAGGATCTTCGTGCTCTTCCCAGGTGCGCACGTCATTACCCAACAGCAACATGGCGCGGGTTTTTTCTTCCTCAAATCCCGGGCTTATATAGGTGATATCCCCACGGGCCGGGATAATTGCTTCATGCAGTCGCTCTGTGGCCCAAAAACGCAGGCCCGTGAAGTAAAAAAGATTGGTGGAGGCATCGAGATACAGGGCATCGATACCCTGCTCGATCATCAGGCGTTGGGCTTTTTCAATACGGTCCAGGCGCTCTGGCACCGTGATGGCTGTAAAGCCCGTGCGGCGGGATAATTCGGAAAGTTCGGCTTGCGCCGATGATCCCCCTACCCCTTCTGTCATAGCCACTCCTCTTGTCTTATCCAACTGCGCTGTTTCAGTCTACCGTTTAAACCAAACCCGCGGGCCGACCGTCCTCTGCGCACTTAAGCGGATTGCACCAGCAGCGCAGTATTACCCCCGGATGCGGTCGTGTCGGCACAGACATGGCGCTCAATAACCAGACATTCACTCGCGCACGGCTCATTGATCAGCGAAATGATTGGCCCCTCGCGTTGTGCCAGCGCCTGACGCCATGGCCGCAGGGCTTCCCCGGTAAGCCAAAGAATGACCGCATCAATGCCACAGAGTTTTTCCAAATTATCGGGATCAACGATTCCGGGCATAACTTCAAGAGGCCAGCCGGATCGGAACGGCCCAAGCAGATCAGTATCAGCGCCAATAGCAAGTACACGATTACCCAGTGCCAGCGCCTGGCAGACCTGTGATCGCAAACTTGGTGCATCAGGACCCAGACAAAGCACATTGCCGCGAGGGTACAGCGTCCAACGATTACTTTCCCCGGTAGGACCCGGCATTTCAAGGGGATTTTGAGCGATGCGCATGATCGCCTGGGCTGCTTGGGGCGCCAACCAATCAGAAGCGCTTTCAAGCACTTTGGCAGTTTGCTGTGGGTCCAGTGGGCCGGGTCTTTGTTTGTGCGCACTTGCCCAGTTGTCGATTCGGTCAATGGCTACCCGCGACCCATCGCTTTGCTCCATCGAAGATGCCGCGAAGTCACACTTACCAAAGCGGGCAAGATAATGCGGACCCCCGGCCTTAGGCCCGGTGCCGGAAAGACCCTCTCCCCCAAAAGGCTGAGACCCTACTACCGCGCCGATCTGATTACGGTTGACGTAAATGTTTCCTACCTGAGCGATGTCAATAACCTGCTGAACCCGCGCATCTACGCGTGTGTGAACACCGAGCGTCAGGCCGTACCTACACCGGTTGATTGTCCTGATGACCTCGGCAAGCTCGCTTGCCCGGTAGGTTGCCACATGCAGCACAGGACCGAACACTTCGCGATCCAGATCTTCGATCCCCCCTACCTCTATCACCGTGGGGGCCATGAAGTGCCCGTGCGTTGGGGCTTGTAACTGCTTGAGGACCTGCCCTTTCGCTTGGCGCTGAGCACAATAGGTCTGGATATTTTCCAACGCCTCAAGATCAATCAACGGACCCACATCGGTTGCAAGATCCAAAGGATAGCCCACGCATAGCTCGTCCATAGCGCCAAAGAGCAGCTCGAGCACCCGCTCACGTATCTCGCTTTGCAGATACAAGATGCGCAGCGCCGAGCAGCGTTGCCCTGCACTTTGAAATGCCGACACCACGATATCGCGCACCGCCTGTTCGGGCAGCGCGGTGGAATCGACCAGCATGGCGTTGAGCCCGCCTGTCTCGGCAATCAGCACAGCACCCGCATTGCCCTGGGCAGCAAGTGTGCGGTGGATATTGCGGGCTGTTTGGGTCGAGCCAGTGAAACAAACGCCATTGACCTGCTGACTTTGCACCAATGCGCCACCCACCCTTACCCCATCGCCAGGCAGGCACTGCAGCGCATCGCTTGGAATCCCTGCCTCGTGCAGCAACTGAACAGCCCGCAGCGCCATCAATGACGTCTGCTCGGCTGGCTTAGCGATGACCGCATTTCCCGCGGCAAGCGCTGCGCTGATCTGCCCAGTAAATATCGCCAACGGGAAGTTCCACGGCGAGATGCTAACGAAGATGCCCCGCGGTTGGGTCTTACCAAGGTTATCGATCGCACTGGCGTAATACCGCAGAAAATCCACCGCTTCGCGCACCTCAGCGACACCATCGGCCAGCGTCTTACCGGCCTCACGGGCCGCCAACGCGATAAGCTCGGGTGCGTGACTTTCATAAAGATCGCCAGCACGACACAGTATGTCAGCCCGCTCATGAGCAGCCCTCTTACCCCAGGTACGGAGCCCCCTTTGAGCTTGCGCTAAGGCTCGAGGAATGTCTTCGGGCGACGCCACCCGTATCAGCCCGACCTGTTCGCCAGGTATCGCGGGGTTTTGCACAATCACCTCGGGGCCGTCCAAAACCCCTGGCTGCGTGCGGGTCAGATCCCAATGATCATTCACAAACGGCTGCATCTGCTGTTGTAGCGCGCCAACACAGATACTGTCGTCGAGATCCCATCCACGGCTGTTGGGTCGCTCGGGTGCAAAAAGCTCACACGGCAACCTGATAGCCGGATGGGCCGGATTCCGGGCTACTGGCCGAATCTCACCCCATGGATCCCGCGCAACATCGACCGCTTTGATTTCGTGATCCAGAATCCGATTGACGAATGAGCTATTAGCGCCGTTTTCCAGCAGTCGGCGTACCAGGTAGGCGAGAAGATCCTTATGGGCGCCAACGGGAGCATAGATCCGGCAGCGATATCCGCCGACCTCGCTCACACGACTCAGCAACGACTCACCCATGCCGTGTAATCGCTGAAACTCAAACGACTCATCGGGGTCACCCGCAAGCGTCATCACCGCTGACACGGTGTGAGCATTATGGGTAGCAAACTGCGGATAAAAGAACTCCCGCCGTTCCAGCAGCTTTTTGGCACAGGTGATATAGGACAGATCCGTGCTCGCTTTGCGGGTAAAAACTGGATACCCGGCAAGGCCGAGTACCTGGGCGCGCTTGATCTCAGTATCCCAGTAAGCCCCTTTGACGAGCCTGACCATGATGCGCCGGCGATGACGCTGAGCCAGGCAATACAACCAGTCGATAACAGCACCCGCCCCAAGATGATAGGCCTGGACCACCACACCAAATCCGTCCCAGTCCACAAGCGAGGGATCAGATATTAACGCCTCGACAATATCCAGAGTCAGATCGAGTCGCTCGCTCTCTTCGGCATCTATGTTAAAGCCCATGCCAGCGCTTCGGGCGAGTTGCGCCAACGCCGCCACGCGCCCCAACAGTTCATCCAGCACGCGCTGGCGTTGAGCGTGCTCAAAACGCGGGTGCAGGGCCGAAAGTTTCACTGAGATACCGGGGTTATCCCGCTCATGGGTGCTGGAACAGCTCGGCGCCAAGGCCGAGATCGCCTCGGAATAAGACAGGTGGTAGCGCCGGGCATCGGCCTCACAGCGGGCTGCCTCCCCCAGCATGTCGTATGAAAAGGTATAACCTTTTTGATGCGCAGCGAACGAGTGCTCAATGGCTTCGCCAATATCGCGGCCCAGCACAAACTGGCGCCCCAACTCTTTCATCGCTTCAGCGATGATCACGCGCACCGCAGGTTCGCCCATACGCTTGACCGCACCGCGCAGCGTTGCCACCATGCTGCCGGCCTGGGTCGGACTCAACAGGCGCCCGGTCAACATCAGTGCCCAGGTCGATGCATTCACGAGAGACGAACTGGAGCGATTGAGATGCCGACCCCACTGCCCAGGCACAATCTTGTCCTCAATCAGGGCATCAATTGTGAGACTGTCCGGCACCCGCAACAGTGCCTCAGCGAGACACATCATCGCAACCCCCTCGCCGGTGGAGAGCCCGTACTCGGCGAGGAACGCTTCAAGCAGATTGGCTGACCCCTGAGTGCGAACCTGCTCGATCAGGCTGACAGCCTGATCATTAATCTGAGCCTTTAGCCTGACTCCTGGACGCCAATCATTCAGCAGATCGGTGACACGCGGGCCTTCCCCGGCATTACGGACGTCATGAATACGTTGCCGAGCGACATCAAGAGTTCTGCTCATGGGTGAGTCCGGCTCAGACTCTTCCAGCCGATCAAGAAAACCAGCCTCGGGAGACCGTCATGGCAGCTTCATCATGCACTCAGAGGCCAGAAATAAAGGATAGCCGGAAGGCTGACCGCAACAACAATAATCTCAAGCGGCAAACCCATGCGCCAGTAATCGCCGAACCGATACCCGCCTGGACCCATCACAATGGTATTATTTTTATGCCCGATTGGTGTCAAAAAGGCGCAGGAGGCTGCAACGGCTACTGCCATCAGGAAAGGATCGGGATTAAGACTCAGCCGAGTCGCTATCTCAAGGCCGATGGGCGCTGCAATCAGTGCTGTAGCCACGTTATTTAATACATCAGACAGGCTCATCGTCACGATCATCAGGATCGCAAGCACGACCACCGGCGCCAGACCATCGGTAGCAGTCAGTATCCACTCGGCAATAAGCGCGGTACCGCCACTTCGCTCAAGGGCGCTGCCCAGTGGAATCAACGAACCCAACAGCACAATCACCGGCCATTCAACGGATTCATACACCTCGCCCGCTCTGACCAGGCCCAGAATTACATATGATACGGCCACCACACCCAGCGCCACGGGCAGGTATAACCAACCCATACTTGCCGCAAGAATCGCTCCAGCAAACAGACCACTTGCCAGCCAAATCTTATCGCGTTGCAGCACTTTGAGGCCTCGGTCTGCCAGTGCCAGACAACCCAGCCAGTGTATGACATCGTCAATGCGCTCCTCCGGCCCACAAAGCAAAAGAATATCCCCAGGGGCAATGCGTAAGCGACGTACTCGCTCGCGAAAAGGTTGGCCCTGGCGCGAAACACCAAGCAGCATCACGCCATAACGGTAGGCCAGCCGGATATCCGTTGCCGAGCGGCCGGCGATTCTCGCACCGACCGGCACCACAACCTCGGCGACCGTCATCGACTCGCCCAGCAGTTCGGTTTTTGAGTCGGTTGCGCCATTGGAAAGGCCCGCGATACCCACAAACTGTTCCATCGCCTCGGCCGAGCCCTCCAACACCAGGACATCACCCGAGCGTACCACCTCTCGTCGGGCCGAGCCGGCAAGGCGCACATGGTTGCGTACCAACCCGGTGATCACAACATCGTTTTCCTCGGCTAAAGGAAAAGCGCCCTGAAGACTCTGGCCCACAAGATTGCTGTCCTTGCCAACCTGAGCCTCAAAGATATACCCGCTCAGATCAGCAAGCGCCGTTTGTGCATTGCCCTGATGTCGCGCCGCAGGTAACAGTCGCCAACCCACGAGTGCAACAAAAGCGATGCCCACAATCGCCACCGTGATGCCAACTGGGGCAAAGTCGAACATCGAAAAGGGCGTGCCCAGCGCCTGCTCGCGGAAGGTCGCAATGACGATATTAGGCGGTGTGCCAATGAGCGTAATCATGCCGCCCAGAATCGTGGCGAAAGACAACGGCATCAAGGTTGTGCCCGGCCCGCGTTCGGCCCGGCGGGCGGCCTCGATATCCACTGGCATCAATAATGAAAGGGCCGCGACGTTGTTCATTACGGCAGACAACACCCCGCCAACACCGGCCATCAGGGCGATGTGGCTGGCGACCCGTTTTACTCGCGAAACCGACATGCGCGCTATCGCTTCAACCACTCCAGAGTTAAATAGCCCGCGGCTGACAATCAATACCAGGGCGATAATGATGGTCGCCGGATGGCCAAACCCGGCAAACGCCTGATCAGCTGGGACAGCTCCCAGGATCAGGGCAGCAATCAGTGCACTGAATGCGACCAGGTCGTAGCGCACCCTACCCCAGATCAGCAGGGCGAAGACCACCAGCAACAAACCGAATAAAACAAAATGCTCAGAGTCAGGAGGCATGGCAGAAAGTGGGTTGCGAGCTAACCCAAACAGCTACTTCGGTTGCAGGCGGATAGCGCCATCCAGTCGAATCACCTCGCCGTTCAGCATCTCGTTATCCACAATGTGCAAAACGAGATCTGCATACTCCTCAGGCGTTCCAAATCGCTGCGGAAACGGCACCTGACCAGCCAAACTTTGTTGAACCTCGGCAGGCATATCAAGCAGCATAGGGGTGCCGATGAGCCCAGGTGCCACCGTCATTACCCGAATCCCAAAACGTGCCAGTTCACGGGCGGCTGGCAAAGTGAGGGCCACCACACCGCCCTTGGATGAGCTGTAAGCGGCCTGGCCTATCTGCCCATCATAGGCTGCAACGGAAGCAGTATTGACGATAACACCACGGGCGCCGCTATCTGATACTGGATCAAGGGTGCTCATCCGCTCGGCCGTAAGGCGCAATACGTTGAAAGTGCCCACCAGATTTACGTTGATCACCCGCTGGTACAGATCCAACTCGTGCGGCCCCTCGCGTCCGACAATGCGTGACGCCGCCGCAATCCCTGCGCAACTCACCACCACACGGGGGGCACCCAACTCATCAACCACCTGTTGCAGTGCCATCTCAACCGACTCGCCACTCGAGACATCAGCACTTAAAGCAAGACCCTTGATCGAATCCGCAGTCTGTTGTGCGCTTTCGAGGTTCAGATCAACCACGGCGACTCGGGCTCCACGCTTTGCAAGCGCTTTTGCGGTGGCAGCGCCCATGCCGGAACCCGCACCTGTCACCAACGCGGTTACGCCATTCAGATCCATCATATCGCGAGCTCCAATATCACTCCAGCCAAATCGGGTTAGACCAGGCCTTACGGCCATCGCAATCAACAACCGTAATCCGCAAATGCCCCGGCGTAAAGCGCTGCAATGACAAGCGTGCCGACCTGATCCCGGTGCCCAGCACTTTGTCGGCCCGTGCACCACGCCCGGAGATCATCACCGCACGCGCCGGCGAACACTCGATGAGTACCTCATCGGGGCTGATTTCGATATTCTCGATCTGCGGCCCCTGAGATGAATAGTACGCCCCAGATTTTAGGCTTTCTAGTATCGATTGCGGATCCAGACTCTCGGCCTTAACATGAATCCAGCCGCCAAAAGCATCATGCGCCATATGATGAGCGTCATCTGTTGCAAAGCCGTGTAGTCGCCTGCCATCGTTCAGCAACATATCGCACAACCCCCAGCCGTCGCCGCGATCACTATCTATCTCGGCGCCATGGTTATATACCTCGACAGCGTGGGCGAATGGCAACAGTTGCGCGTCTTCAGGTTGGAGTCCGTACCATGCTGGATGAACGATGCCAATAAACGCACCGGCCGCAAATGCCCGCTCGGCCAATGCCACAATACCCTCGTCGACGCCTTTGGGTGCGAAATCCAGGGGTAACCCAACCGCGAGTACGTGCCACAACTCATCGTTCAATAACTTGCCGGCGTGCAACTCCGCGGCAATAAGGGTGGTGAAGTCTTCTCGGCGAAAGGATCGGGTATCGGTTACCGGGTAGTCGTAACACTCAAGGAAATGATCGCTTATTGCCAAAAAGTCGTAGCCTTTGTCCCGGTAACGGCGCACCACCTCTTGAGCCGAATAGTCGCCATCGGAGCCGGTGCAATGGGTATGCAAGTTCCCCTTGTAGAAACGCCCAGGTGAGGCAAATGGGAGCTTGTTCATGATCGTACTGTCCTGACCCATGGTGACATCGCCCTCAGGCTGTAATCTAACGTGTGCTACGCACAGACAAGCCGAATAATACGACTACTGGCCTGTGGATTGCACGCCTGTTATAAAAGTAGTAATTGCTATGAGTCGATATGGCAACGAAGGCTTTCCCCCTATGACCTCCCCCATCAAAAGTGGTTAATCTTTCTCAAAACGCCGGTCGGGGCCACTAACCCCAAATGGCGAGCGTCTGTCATAGAAAATGGAGCAGCGATGTCTTGTTTAATCTTAGCTCACAGACTCACTACTAAAATTTAGAAGAGTTAACGCTTGCAGCACCCCTCCCCGATCAGGGCTGGATCAGGCTTGTCCCCGGCAAGACTTCCCTCATCGGCATCCTGCAGGTACTCTAAGGTTATTGGCCTTAAATGCTGGGATTAATATGACTGAGTCCACCGCACCCATCGAACGTGAATTCATGGAGGTCGACGTCGTTATCGTTGGCGCCGGCCCGGCAGGGCTTTCCGCCGCCTGCCGATTGATGCAACTTTCCCAACAACATGAGCTGAATCTCAGTGTGGTGGTGCTTGAAAAAGCGGCGGCCGTGGGCGATCACATCCTCTCCGGTGCCGTGATAGAGCCCACGGCACTGAACGAGTTGTTTCCAGATTGGGCAGAGCGCGGCGCCCCACTGAATACACCAGTTACCCGTGATGAGATCTATTTTTTTACCAGCGCCCAAAAAGCGTTAAAGATCCCCAATGCCCTCGCTCCGCGGACCATGCATAACCACGGCAACTACATTGTCAGCCTGAGTCAGGTGGCCCGCTGGCTTGGCGAACAGGCTGAATCTTTGGGGGTCGAGATCTATCCGGGATTTCCTGCCAGCGAGGTGCTGTTCAATGACACCGGCGCGGTAAAGGGAGTAGCCACCGGTGAGATGGGTATCGCTAAAAATGGTGAACACAAAGCCGCGTATGAGGCAGGCATGGAACTGCATGCCAAGTACACGCTGTTCGCTGAGGGTTGCCGGGGGCATCTCGGCAAACAGCTGATCCGCCAATACGGGCTTGATCATGAAAAATCACCGCAGCACTACGGCATTGGCCTTAAAGAACTGTGGCAAGTGGATGCCGCCTGCCACGAGCCGGGGTTGGTTGTGCATGGCGCCGGCTGGCCGTTGTCAGAAAACCATGCATCCGGCGGTGCCTTTTTGTACCATCTGGAAGATTGCCAGGTTGCATTGGGGCTTATCGTCGATTTGAATTACGACAACCCCTACCTAAGCCCCTTCGACGAACTGCAGCGATTTAAGACGCACCCCAAAATTGCACCTACTCTGGCCGGTGGTGAACGACTATCGTACGGTGCTCGAGCGATTACCAAAGGGGGTCTTAATTCCCTGCCCAAAATGTCCCTGCCGGGAGCCTTCCTGGTAGGTTGTGATGCCGGCACACTCAACTTCTCGAAGATCAAGGGCACCCATACCGCCATGAAATCCGGCATGCTCGCCGCCGAGACCATTGTCGAGGTGCTCTTAGAGGGGGACCCAGGCGGCAAAGATCACACCCACTACGACTCGCACATGCGCTGCTCCTGGCTTTACCCGGAACTGAAGTCGGCACGTAATTTCGGGTCAGCCTTGCATAAGTTTGGCCCTTATCTGGGCGGAGCATTCAATTACGTCGATCAAAACTGGCTGCGCGGCAAGTTACCTTTCACGCTAAAAGACAACACTGTCGATCACGACTCACTCAAAGAGGTCGATAACGCTACGCCGATCGACTACCCCAAACCTGACGGAGTGCTGACCTTTGACAAAAACTCCTCGGTTTTCCTGACCAATACCAATCACGAAGAAGATCAACCGGTACACCTGCATCTTGGCGATGCGGATCTTCCTCTTAGCGTAAACCTGCCCCGTTGGGCTGAGCCCGCGCAGCGATATTGTCCGGCGGGAGTCTACGAGATTGTCAGCGAAGGTTCAGAGCAGCGCTTTCAGATAAATGCCCAGAACTGCATTCATTGCAAGACCTGCGATATCAAGGATCCCAGCCAGAACATCACCTGGGTGACTCCCGAGGGTGGTGGCGGGCCATCCTATAGTGCAATGTAGGCAGGCCTATCGACTCCTGTACTGTTTTACTTAACCGATAAACGCGCGGGCATTTTGAAAGAGGCGCAGCCACGGGCTGTGTTCACCCCAGTCCTTTGGATGCCAAGAATTGGTCAGCGTCCTGAAGTTGCGCTCAGGGTGCGGCATCATGATGGTAACCCGGCCCTTAGCCGCACACAGACCGGTAATGCCGTGGTCAGAGCCATTCGGATTGAACGGATACTGGTCGGTAGCATTGCCGTAGTTATCGACAAATCGCAGGCTGGCCTGCACGACGTCACTCGGGATTGACGCTTTATTTGACTCAGAAAATACGGTCCGGCCTTCGCCGTGCGCCACCACAACCGGAAGGTGACTCCCCGTCATTCCTTTAAACAGAACCGACTCACTTTCCAGAACCTCGACCATCACAACACGTGATTCAAACTGTCCTGAGTGGTTGTTGGCGAATTCGGGCCAATGCTGCGCTCCAGGAATCAGATCCTTCAACGCCGCCATCATCTGGCAGCCATTACACACTCCCAGCGCAAAAGCATTGTCGCGGTGAAAAAATTCTTCAAACATATCCCGCATATTCGGCTGAAAAAGAATTGACTTAGCCCAACCCTGTCCGGCACCCAGTACATCGCCAAACGAGAACCCGCCACAGGCTACAAAGCCACTGAAGTCCACCAGATCGTGCCGGCGCTCGGCAAGATCAGACATGGTGACATCAACGGCGGCAAATCCCGCCCGATCAAATGCGGCTGCCATCTCCATCTGGCCGTTTACCCCCTGTTCGCGCAAGATAGCAATCCTGGGGCGTTTGCCACTCAAAATCGCCTTTGTCGCGGGGTTGTGCTCTGGATCAAACGCCGCCGAGGGGCTTAAGCCCGGATCAGATAGATCACGCAGGCGTGCGTATTCCTCGAGTGCGCATTGCGGGTTATCGCGCAACCCTTGCATGCGGGAACTCAACTCTGACCAGGCACAATGCAAGTCGCTGCGCCGGGCCTCGAGTACTACCTCTTTGCCTGCCCGAATCCGTACAGTGTCAGGCGGACCGCCTGGTCTTCCGATAATCCGAACCCATTGGCGCAAGCCAACGCGCTCAAATAGACCCCAGACGTGATCCAGTGCATCACGAGGTACCTGCAGGACTGCTCCCGCTTCTTCGGCAAAAACGGCTGCCAACGGATCATCCACAACGCCCAGATCAATGTCGAGCGAACAGCGACTGGCAAACGCCATTTCAACAAGCGTGACTCCCAAGCCCCCATCGGAGCGGTCGTGATACGCCAGCAACAAGCCCTGTGCCAGCAGTTCTCGGGTCACCTCGAAAAATGCGACCAAATCCTCGGGATGTTCAAGGTCCGGAACCTGATCGCCGACCTGCCCGTATACCTGCGCCAATGCGGAGGCCCCAAGGCGCTGGCAGCCACGGGCAAGATCTACCAGCAAGAGCTCGGTGTCGAGTTCCAAGTTGAGTTCGGGAGTAACGCACTTGCGCACATCGCCAACCGATGCAAAAGCGGTAACCACGAGCGATAACGGAGAGGAGACGCTATGCTCGACTTCCCCAACCTGCCAACGGGTCGACATAGACATCGAATCCTTACCTACCGGAATCGAGATGCCAAGCGACGGGCAAAGTTCACTCGCAACCGCGCGTACCGTATCAAAAAGTGCCGCGTCTTCGCCGGGCTCGCCAGCGGCAGCCATCCAGTTGGCCGACAGATGGACATCTGAAAGAGTGTGAATCCCGGCGCAAGCAATATTGGTAATTGCCTCGGCGACGGCCATTCGACCACTGGCTGGCCCACTCACGAGGGCCAGGGGCGTTCGCTCACCCACTGCCATTGCCTCTCCGGTTTGGCCATCGAACCCCGCAGCCGTAACCCCGGCATCGGCAACTGGGACCTGCCAGGGGCCGACCATCTGATCACGAACCACCTGTCCTCCAACACTTCGGTCGCCAATCGTGATCAGGAAAGTTTTATCAGCCACCGCCGGCAGGCGTAACACCCGATCAAAGGCTTCAACCATTGTGATGTCAGAAAGATCCAGAGCCGGGTAGTTGGCCGCCTGGCGCCGGACATCGCGCTGCATGCGTGGTGCGTTGCCAAACAGGGTTGTCATAGGCAGATCCACCGGGTGCGGCCCGGCCGTCCCGGTAACACCGGAGACACGCAAATGCTCATCCGCGCTGGCGTTACCCACGATGCTAAAAAGACACCGCTCCCTCGCGCATAGCGCCTTAAAATCTTCGATCCGCTCTGGTGCGACAGCCAAGACGTAACGCTCCTGCGCTTCATTACACCAAAGTTGCATCGGCGAAAGCCCCGGTTCATCACTCGGAATAGCGTCCAGGTTGAACACAGCGCCGATTCCCGCATCGTGCACAAGCTCCGGTAGCGCATTCGATAGCCCGCCGGCACCCACATCATGCAAGGACACAATTGGACTTTGTGCACCCAGCGCAATACACCGATCTAACACCTCCTGGCAGCGCCGCTGCATCTCGGCATTGCCACGTTGCACTGATGCAAAATCTAATGCCTCATCACTTTGTCCGGAATCGACGCTGGAAGCCGCGCCGCCGCCCAGGCCAATCAGCATAGCCGGGCCCCCAAGCACCACGATCAGAGCATCGGGCTCTATGGGCTGCTTGGCGACATGTTCTGGTCGAATATTGCCCATTCCGCCGGCCAACATAATCGGTTTGTGATAACCCCGACGAAGCGCCTTATCCTGAGCATCACAAAGAACTTCTAGAGTTCTGAAATATCCACCGATGTTGGGTCGACCGAACTCGTTATTGAACGATGCAGCACCGATCGGCCCTTCCAGCATAATCTGCAGTGGGCTCGCGAGCCGTCTCGGGTGCTGCAACTCGAGTTCCCAGGGCATCGGCCAACCCGGCAGACGCAAGTCAGAGACAGAAAAACCCGTAATGCCGGCCTTGGGTTTCCCACCGCGGCCGGTAGCGCCCTCATCTCGGATCTCACCGCCAGATCCAGTCGCCGCCCCGGGGAAAGGCGAGATAGCGGTGGGATGATTATGAGTCTCAACCTTCATCACCAGATGCATCGGCTCGGCAAGTTGCGAATACTCTCCATCATCAGGGCGCGGTAAAAACCAGGAGGATGGATAACCTGTAATAACTGCAGCGTTATCCCGATAAGCTACCAGTGTTTTGTCGCCGTTTGCAGCATGAGTACTTTTGATCATCTCAAAAAGGGAATGCGGCTGGTCTACATCATCAACCCTCCAGCGTGCGTTAAAGATCTTGTGCCGGCAGTGCTCAGAATTTACCTGTGCAAACATCATCAATTCAGCGTCTGTTGGGTTGCGCCCGAGCCGCTTGAATTCTTCAACGAGGTAGGCGATTTCGTCGTGATTCAGCGCAAACCCTTCGCGCCGATTAGCATCCTCAAGAGCCGCTAGGCCACCGTCGCGGACATCTACGAATCCCAAGGGCCCCGCAGTTGCGGTATAGAAAGTTTGGGCGAGCTTAGCCGGCTCCGAGGCAATCGACTCGATCATTGGATCATGAACGAGTTGGGCCAAGCACCTACGGGCCTTGGCATCGTGACTCATGCCATCAAAGTGCCATGCAATCCCTCGTTCGAGGCGTCTCAATCCCGAAAGGCTGCACCGTTTTGCGATCTCGCTGGCCTTGGTTGACCATGGCGAGCGTGTTCCCCACCGGGGAACAACTAGTAAAGCACCCGCCGAAGCGATGACATCTTCCGTGCGTTCTTGAGTGCCATCGACCAGATTTCGCAACCTGGCCTTGTCATTTGAGGATAGTTCGCCGCTCGTGTCTGCGAGGTAAAAGAAAAAGGCCCTCAGGCTCTTTATCTGATGACCCCGGCCGGCGGCATCATGGGTCAGTTTTTCTAGACGAAAAGAGGATACTGCAGAGGCGCCGCCCAGAATCAGCACGGCCTTACCCAACCTGCCCGGTCAGGAAGAGATGGGTTTTGCGAGATCGACCCCGAGCCGCAGTGCAACCTCTTCGTAGGCCTCGACGACACCGCCCAGACCCTGGCGAAAGCGGTCTTTATCGAGTTTTTTGCGGGTATCGGTGTCCCAAAGACGGCACCCATCCGGGGTGAACTCATCACCCAGCAGTAGTTGACCACCGAAGCGGCCAAACTCCAGCTTGAAGTCGACCAGGGTCATCCCACCTGCGGCAAACAACGTGCTCAAGATCTCATTGACTCGAAAAGTCTGGGCTTTCATGCTCGCCACCTCTTCAGGAGTTGCCCAGCCAAAGGAGGCAATATGATATTCGTTGATCATTGGGTCGTGCAGTTCGTCATTTTTGAGAAAAAATTCGAATGTCGGCGGCACGAGATCTAGGCCGTCCTCAACACCAAGACGCCTGCACAAGGATCCAGTTGCGATATTTCGCACAACGCACTCCACTGGAATCATATCCAGCCGCTTAACCTGGGATTCCGTATCGCTGCGAAGTTCTTCGAAGTGGGTCGTGACACCCTGGCTTTCGAGGTGATCCATAATGAACGCGTTGAAGCGGTTATTCACCATCCCTTTGCGGGCAAGCTGATCTATTTTTTCGCCATCGAAAGCCGAAGTATCGTCACGAAATTCCATAATCAGCTGGGCGGGATTCTCAGTAAGGAAAACAGATTTCGCCTTCCCTGAGTACAATTCTTGGCCTTTTTTCATATGTCGGTGAGCCTTTATCTGATTGAGGGTTAAAGCAACTAGAGTATGCCGGCCAGATTCATGGCAGAACGCACCTGATCGTGATACTGCTCCGATAATGACACCAACGGCAGCCGGATACGCCCGCCTATCAAACCCTGCTGCTCAACCGCCCACTTTGCGGGGATTGGGTTGGACTCCAAAAACATCGCGATGTGCAAGTCCGCCAATTGCTCATTAAGGGCGCGCGCCTCGTCAGCATGACCTAAAACCGCCGCCTGGCACATTCGATGCATGAGTTGCGGGGCCACGTTCGCTGTAACCGAGATTGTACCTTTGCCTCCCGCAAGCATCAGCTCACAGGCACTACCATCCTCTCCTGAATAAATGGCAAAATCCGAGGGACAGCGGGCGATAAGATCACGTGCCCGGTCCAGGTCGTTGGTCGCATCTTTAATGGCCACAATATTGTCGATCTCCGCCAGACGCACCGTCGTATCGTTATGCATATCTACCGCTGTTCGGCCTGGGACGTTGTACAGGATCTGCGGGATGGCGACCGCCTCAGCAATGGCCTTGAAATGCTGATACAACCCTTCTTGAGGAGGTTTGTTGTAATAAGGAACTACAAGCAGGCAGGCATCGACCCCAGCATCCATCCCGTATTGGGTCAAAGCAATAGCCTCGGAGGTTGAGTTGGCACCGGTACCCCCAACCACTGGAATCCTTCCAGCAACTGCCTGAACTGTGCGGCTGATCACTTCGCCATGTTCTTCATGGTCGAGCGTAGCTGACTCCCCGGTGGTACCCACGGAAACAATTCCATCGGTGCCCTGAGAGATATGGTGCTCAACGAGCCCCTCGAGCGCAGCCCAATCAACCGCACCTTGCTCGGTCATTGGAGTGACCATCGCCACCATGCTACCTGTCAACATCTGATAACTCCTCGTTAGACAATTTGAAACCGGCCACGGCAAACATTGTATCTCGTGAAAAGGCGATGGTACTTTGGGCATCCATACAGCACAAGGCGGGCTGTAGGTTCAGACACGCAAAGCTGCTCATTCAATCGCAGTTGAGCGACTTTGTTCAGATCGTTGCCGACTGGCCTCGCCGGTTGAAACCGGCCCAGATCAACCCTTAAGTGTCCACGTCAGCGAGTTAGCCTTGATCTGGGCCTTTGAACCAAGGCACAAAGGCATATTCGGACTGACATGGCCAAAATCCTGTGAAGCAAACACCGGGCATGGCGTACGCTGAGCCATTTCGGCGCGCAACCTGTCTTCACTTTGATCTACGTCAGTGTTTGAAAAATGACCCAAAACCACGGCAACAACCCCTTCCAGCAAACCACAATCGAGCCATTGGCGCCAGCAACGCAGCACACGCGAGACGCTCTCTGCGGTATCTTCGAAAAAAAGAATATGGCCGGCAAACGATGCTGGTAGATATGTGGTGCCAATCAGATTGGTCAGAACACTCAGGCAACCGCCAAACAACACACCCGTGCAGACCTCCTGGCCTTTGGCTTTTAACGGGGTAACTGAGATGGCACCGCGCCACGGCCGTCCTTTTTGCAGGTAACCGGTCAGTTGATTCACATCTGGGCCATTCGCCCATAACGGTGAGCCAGGCATTGGCGCGTGCAAACCGGGCCACTGTAAGCGTGTATAAAATGCGCTTTGCAGCGCGCTCACATCGGAAAACCCAATCAGCGGGCGTGGGCTCATCCCGGCAAGCGCTGGCCAATCGATTAGCGATAGCAGGTCGCTTGCGCCATAACCCCCCCGAACACTCAGCAGATAGTCATAGGGCAACCCGCCGAGGCCAGCGTTTAACTGTGCCAAACGCGCTGCCACCCCGCGTTGCCCGAGTCGTTCCCCAGCGTCTCGGTCATAGGGCTGGTAATCGATATGTATCCCTGCAAGACCCAAGCTCTTCAGGTTTGCGCCCAGGATGTCCGCATCGGGGGGTCCGCAAGGCTCCAGTGCGAGTATCCGAGTCGCTTCTGCGCCGGACGCTTTCCCAGAGGAGTCAGTCCCGGACATGCTCAGTCCGTTAACAAAGCTTTGAACGGGCCGTCTTGTTGCTCCAACGCTTCAGACTTACCCTGCTCTAATATTCGGCCTGAACCCATCACAATTACATCCTCGAATTCTCGAGCCAGCGCTGGGGTCTCCAGCACCCAGAGCACACCACGGCCACTCATGAACTCGCAGACGTTTTTAATAATTTGGCTACGGGCGTTGAAATCCAGCGGGCCCAGCGCTTCGTCTACTACGAGCAAATCGGGATCCTTCATCAGTGCTCTTGCAATCACGAGCTTCTGCCGTTGAATGCTGCTCAGTCGTCCGCCGGCGTTGCCCACATCTGCCGTTAGGCCGAACTCAATCACGTACTCGCGTAAACCTGCAGCCGTTATCGCTTCATCAATTTCACGGCGGATAGCCTCCCGAACCGCCGGCTTACCAAAGGGCATGGCGCCAAAAAGAACATTAGACCCAATATTCAATCCTGGATTAAAGGCTTGAGCATCGAGGAAGTTCACAGAATCATTATCAGGCCCTAGCTCATCGCGCAGCATTCCCCGCACCTTAAGTAACCGCTGCTGAACACTCTCATCAATTATTCCAAGGCGATGCCGGGCCGGGGCTAGCCGATACACTAGAGCGCGCAAAATTTCCTGGTCGGCTTCTGGCAACTGGGCGAAATCACTGACCGCAGTATCGGTCGTGTCCCGCAAGATACGTTCAAGCACGACAAGATCATCGCTACTGACCAAACTGAACTGCTCAAACAGTTCACTATCGGGGCTAACGCCAGAGAAAATCTCGACCATCGTTGCTGCAACTTTATGTCCCATCGCCAGAAAGTCATCAAACAGTCCGGCATCGCGCAGCAATTGGGTGACCAATGGGTTAGAAGGCAGTCGGCCCGGATCAAAGGCTGGATCATCTGGATTACCAAAGAGGATATTTTCGGCGACAGTGATGTTGACATTGTAGATATCCGGATCAAACGCCACGAACTCAAGACCTTTTGCGCGGATTTGCTCACGCGCTTTTAGAAATCGAATCCGAATGTCATCCTGATTCGAAAGTGTAGCGTGGATGCCAAGGCCAAAACGATATCCATCTTCGTCAAGCTGCACTACCGCTAGTACTTTTATCGCTTTTTCCAGCAGTCCCCGTTCATCCGAAAGATTGCCGGCAGTCAAATCGAGCCATGACATCTTCGCACTATCTGTGCTATTGCCAGACGCCCGAGCTTCGCGCAAGCGCCGCTGCTCAGCCTTATCCTCAGTCTTCGGGTCCAGATTTTGGGGCGAATTCATCAAGCCATAGTACAAATTGTGGCTGATAGTCCCGGAAAAAATATGGGCGCTCGAGCCGACCCAGGCGACCCTTCGCCCGGGAACGGCCTCCGGTACTTGAGACCAATCCAGATCATCAATACTCAGACGACCCGCCGTTGGCCACAATACCCGCGCGGCCAACCCAGCCAGATGACTCTTTCCTGATCCCGCACCACCCACCACTGCGACATGGGTATCCAGTGGTAGTGAAAAACTGGCTCCGCTGACCGTTTGACTGTCCTCATCCTCACCGTAACTGATGTTACTGGCTGTTAATGTTCCCTTGAGTGATTCGGCGACCTCTCGGTCTTCAAGTATCGAGGCCTTAATCATGTTTTCCGGCTCAAACTGCTTCGCAACTTGCTCGTACTTAACCCGCGTATCCTCGAAGACCTGATAGAACTTAAGCAACTCTTTCCATGGCGGGCCAATATCCTTGTAAGCCGCAAGAACAGCCACCAACGCCCCAAGCGACACATCCCCTTGAATAACAAGGTAGCCGCCAATAGAGAAAAAGAAGAAAGGGGTTACCTGGGCCAGAATATTATTGAGAAACTTGATAAAGAATTTACGTCGATAAAGTTCCTCGCGGATATCGAATATCCGTCCCAACTGGTTTGATGTCTTTGCTCTTTCAAATCTCCCGCTGTCATTGGCGTGAATGTCAGTGGCTCCCTGCACGGTTTCCCCGATATGGCTCGCGAGCAACCGGACCGTTTGCACCCGAGTCTTTGCCAGAGCGTTGACTTTTGCCTGCAGCTTTGGAATCAGGTACATCTGCGGCGGGTACAGGGCTATCGATGCCAGGCCGAGCCAAAGATCCTGCTGAAAAATGAACGAAAGATAAGTCAGCAACAACGCACCCTGGAATGCAGGCGCCGCTATGGCATCGCCGATCAGACCGCCCAACGGTTCGGTCTCGGCAGTGATCATTGGAATAATCTCAGCCGGTGTGGTGCGTCGGATATGAGCTGAAGGAAACCGAAGAATTCGGGTGTAAAGATCAAAACGGAAGCGTCGTAACATCCGCTCGCCCAAAACACCTTTATAGACATTCAGGTAAAACTTCAGAGCACCTGATATAACCACAACCAGCAAAAAAGCAACCGACAGCACTAGTAGATAGCTGACCTGATCGACCCCAAACCCCAAGATCTCATCAGGCATGTCAACGCCGCCGATAGCCTGGTTTATGATCCGTTTTGGGATATCAAGGGAGATATACACCAACGGCATTGTCAACACCGTTAGTAAAAGCAGGAATAGTTGTCCGCGCAGGGTATAGCGCAGAACATAGCGGTAGATCGATCGATCGATCTCGGGAGCATCAGCCCCGCTTGAGGTCTGGGGTTGGGCCCCTGGGCTATCTTCAGTCATTGGCTATTTTCAGCGGATAATAGACGCCTTATAACACATCGCCGCGGATTCGCTGTTTTGATTGCGCGGGCAAAGAAAAGGAAGCGTTATCGATATGTCAGTCGCCGTGGTGCTTAAAGGCTATCCCCGCCTGTCAGAAACCTTCATTGCGCAGGAAATTTACACCCTGGAGCGCGAGGGTATTGAGCTACAACTGGTTTCGCTTCGACACCCGACCGACCCGCATACCCATCCGATTCATTCGAAAATTCAGTCACCCGTCAACTACCTCCCCGAATATCTCTACCAGGAGCCGCTGCGGGTCTGGCATAGCTGGCGAATCGCCAGGCAGTTTGCAGGCTACCATCGGGCGCGGCAAATTTGGCTGGCCGATTTAAGAAGAGACCCTTCAGTGAACCGGATTCGCCGCTTTGGACAATCCCTGGTGCTGGCTGCCGAGTTATCCGAAAAAACAAAGCATCTTTATGCTCATTTTCTACACACCCCGGCATCTGTGACTCGTTACGCAGCAACTATTCGACACCTGCCCTGGTCCTTCTCTGCACATGCCAAGGACATATGGACTACGCCCAAATGGGAGAAAACCGAAAAACTCGCGGACTGCACGTGGGCGATAACCTGTACTGAAAACGGCTATCAGCACCTCGCCGCGTTGGCAAATGAGTGTGTTCATCTGCACCGGCTATACCACGGCCTCGATGGAGATCTATTTTCCGACCCAGGGCCAGTTGCGAGCGATCGCGATGGCTCTGATCCGGATTTCCCGGTGCGCATTCTCAGTGTGGGTCGTGCTGTGCCAAAAAAGGGCTTCGATGTCCTGTTACGTGCCCTTGCCCAACTGCCAGGCGAAATACACTGGCAATGGCGCCACGTGGGTGGTGGAGAACAATTACATTCCTTGAAGACTATTGCTGGCGAGTTCGGGCTGGCGGAGCGTATTCAATGGCTGGGACCTTTACCATCCGAGCAGATTCTTTACTGGTACCGTGACAGTGATCTTTTCGTTTTGCCAAGCCGGATCACCTCGTCAGGAGACCGGGACGGGCTACCCAATGTGCTGATGGAAGCTGCCAGTCAGAGACTCGCCAGTATTTCCTGCGCCCTGCCTGGGATCCAGGAATTTATCGAAACCGAACACCAGGGTCTGCTGGTGCCAGCAGACGATGCAACGTTGCTTTCGGGAGCTATCCGCCGTGCAGTCACACACCCTGCACTTCGTCGCCAACTCGGACTTGCGGCATTACGACGGCTGCGTCAGGATTTCGATCACGCCTCAAACATTAAGCCGTTGTTGGTCCTACTGAGCGCGGCAAGCAAGTCACGCTAATGCATATTGGCTTTTACGCGCCCCTAAAGGCGCCGGATCACCCTGCACCTTCTGGGGACCGGGCCCTCGCCCAGTTGATGTGGCGTGTATTTGAGAAATCCGGCCATCGGGTCAGCCTAATGAGCCGTTTTCGCTCGTTGGATATTCAGGGGAACCGCAAACGGCAAATCCAGTTAGCCGAAGCTGCAGGCTTAGAAGTTCGGCGACTATCCGGACAACTGTTAACTGCAACCGCTGGGGAGCGGCCCGACTTATGGTTCAGTTACCATCTCTACCATAAGGCGCCCGATTGGATCGGCCCGAGCGTAGCGACGCGTCTGGGGATTCCCTACGTCGTTGCAGAAGCCTCCTACGCCCCCAGCCAGGAGAACGGGCCCTGGGATAAAGGGCTGCGACAGACCGCTCAAGCGCTCTCGCAGGCTCGCGGGGTACTCTCGCTGAACCCGCGAGATCTTAAGTGCATCCAGGGACTGCTCAACCCCGATGCCCACCAGTTACTGCTTAAACCGTTTTTAGTCGATGCCTTCCCACCAGATCGCTCGCATCGCGAGCGCCGTGCAAAACTCGCAAAGCATTACGGTTTGGCTGTCGACCAACCTTGGCTGATAGCGGTGGCAATGATGCGCCCTGGTGATAAGAGTAGCTCATACTCAATGCTTGCGCAGTCACTATCACTTATGGAAGATCTACCCTGGCAGATAATCCTTATCGGCGACGGCCCAGCGCGGGCAGAAATTGAAAAAGCCTTTGCGTCCGTGGCGCAACAACGGGTCTGTTTTTGTGGCCAGCTCAACCCCTCTGCGACTGCCGATCTGCTGACTGCGGCAGACCTATTCACCTGGCCTGCGATGAACGAAGCATTCGGCATGGCGATACTTGAGGCCCATCGCCACGGCCTACCCGTTGTTGCCGGATATACTGACGGTGTCGCCAGTTTGGTAAATGACGGGCAAACCGGTCTACTGGCGCGGCCACCCGAGCCAGTAGTTTTTGCAAGCGCGATGCGTAGACTTCTCGAAAATCCTGATCTGCGTCGGCGGATGGGTGTAAACGCCCGCGATAAGTTCCTTGAGCAGCATGATTTTGATGCAGCTGCCAGCCGGATTCACCAGTTCTTGTTACAGGTGCGGCCTTAATGAGTGAGATTCTTTTCCTGCGCCACGGTCCAACTGACTGGAATGCGGCGGGCCGAATCCAGGGCCATACCGATACATCGCTCAGCCTTGAGGGTGAAACATTGGTTCGATCCTGGTGCATTCCCGAGCGCTACGCTGGCTGGCACTGTTATGCAAGCCCTCTGCAACGTGCCCGTCAGACCGCCGTGCTGCTTGGCCACCCTGATCCGGAACCCGTTTCAGCACTGCACGAAATGAACTGGGGCGCCTGGGAGGGCCTTAAATTAGGAGCATTACGGCAACAGAATCCGGCAGACCTACATAGTAACGAAGTCCGGGGGCTCGATTTTCGACCGCCAGAAGGTGAGAGTCCTCGCGAGGTCCGCGAGCGCCTGGCACACTGGCTATTCTCACGCACCAGCGACGAGTTGCCTGCCATCGCTGTTTGCCATAAAGGATTGCTGCGTGCGGCCCTGAGTCTCGCTACCGACTGGGATATGACCTGTGACCCACCGGTAAAATTGCAGGACCATTGCGCCCATTGTTATCGCGTCTCGGGCAACCGTCTAGAAGTGGATGTGCTGAATATTCCGCTGACAACCCACCCAACTGAGTAAGAAAGAAATGAACCCAGTACGTGCTCGAGAATTGGGGCTGGATTTTCCTGGAACGCCCGGGGTCGACAACGCCATTACCGACGTCCCAGGGGTAGAAGTCGGATTTACGACCCTGGTTAAAGGTGGCGGGCCATTGCAGGTTGGCCGGGGCCCGGTGCGCACGGGTGTGACGGCAATTTTGCCCCGAGGACGCGATCCAATACCTAAACCCGTCTGGGCGGGAACTCATGCCCTCAACGGCAATGGCGAGATGACTGGCACCCACTGGATAGCCGATGGTGGATACTTCATTGGCCCAGTGATGATCACCAATACCCATAGCGTTGGCCGGGTACACCAGGCCGCGGTGCAATGGATCATTGATGCTTACCCCCAGCACTGGGGAAGCGAACACCTTTGGGCTATGCCGGTCGTTGCCGAGACCTACGACGGTGTTCTTAATGACATTAACGGCCTGCACGTTACCGAGGCTGACGCTCGTGATGCACTGAACAGTGCAGCTTCGGGCCCCGTTACTGAAGGCAACGTCGGTGGCGGCACAGGAATGATCTGTTATGACTTTAAAGGCGGCACCGGAACAGCATCTCGGTGTATCAGCGTTGATGGAAAAGAGTTCACAGTTGGCGTTCTGGTACAAGCCAACCATGGCCGGCGTACTGATCTCACTATCCTGGGAGCACCTATCGGGCAACACTTGAACGACGGCATCCTGCCCCGAGACAACGAGACCGGATCCATTATTGCTGTTATTGCAACTGATGCTCCGTTAATGCCTCACCAGCTCCAACGGGTGGCCAAACGCGGCAGTATTGGCGTTGGCCGAGGCGGCACAACTGGTGGCAACAACTCGGGAGATATTTTTCTCGCTTTCAGCACGGCAAACCCGATACCCATCAGCGATATGGCTCAAAGGCATGAGCAATTTTCCTGGATTGGTGATGATCTTTGCGACGCGTTATATGCTGGCGCTGTCGAAGGCATCGAAGAAGCTGTCGTCAACGCGATGGTAGCAGCCAAAACCATGACGACTTTACGTCCAGCCGGACACGACTGTCGCGCAATCGACCACGCCGTCCTGGTCGATTTGGTGCGTCGCTACGGCCGACTTAAGGATTAACGTCTTTGAGCCACTTCTGCACCAGCTGCACGCCACCATCGCGGTAATCCAACCTTCCATAAAACCCGCGCACCGCAAGATTATCACTGCGGATCATCGCCTGAATCTTAGGTACATCCCGCTCACGCATCCACATCTCTGCCTGCGCCATCAAGGCGCGACCCACGCCCTGGTATCGGCAGCCTGGATCAACTGCAAGATAGTAGACCCAGCCGCGGTGTCCATCGCAGCCAAGCATGGCACTGCCACACAAGCGCCTGTCCTGCTCCGCAATCAGCAGGGCTGATGAAGAGTTCGCAAGGCACTGGCGAATATCATCTTCTGGATCATTCCAGGGCCGGGTCAGATCGCAAGCGCGCCACAACTTCAACAGCGGGTCACGGTCGGCAGTCGCAAAAGAGCGAAAAGTCACCCGCTCTTGTGGCTTCGGATTCATTCAGCCGGCCACCGCTTAAGATATTGGGCTGCGGTCTTGGCGCCGCTACAGCTTTGTGGTTTAAAACGCGCCGGACCACGCTCTAGTAGATCATCTACCGCTTTCGCCAGTGCAGCGGCTGTCAGGCCCGACTCATCAAGCACCACAACCCGACCTTGCTGATGCAGGCGCGCTGCCCGTGCGTCCTGCTCGGTCTCGTTACCGTCACCGGTAAAAGGCACCACCAGCGCTGGCGCGCCGCTTACCAGAAGATCGATGGAGCTGTTGTATCCTATTTGCGAAACAGACAACCGACAGTTTTTTAAAAGCGCACGAAAATCCAGGCGGTTTGATTCTATGGTAACGCGCTCGGGCGCCCGGGCTCTCAGGTCGTTTAATGCTTGCGGATCGGGCGTTGCGCCGGCCAGTATCCGCCATCTGACATCGGGGTAACGCGACAGAGCTGCCGAGTCGACCGCGCACCGATACAATGCGTTTCCTGCCGCGCCGCCTCCGGCTGACACGATGATTTCGCCCTCTTCGATGACGTCTGGAATCATCCCCGGCCCCGTGTCAACCAAACCCGTGTAATGCAAAAAATCGTCAATCTCGCCGGCTTTACCGAACGACTCTGAAAAAGGCAAAAAATCCTTTACACCGTGTATCAATACACTTTGATAATAAGCACGTAAAAGCTGAACGGTTTCCGCCTCGCGGTCGGCTGTGCGGCGTTGGATGCTATCGCGCACTGAACAAACGACATGGGTTCCTTGAGTTTTTGCAGCTTCGAGTAACGGCAAAAGCTCAAACCGGAACCTGCGCCTGCCAAATGGAAAGAGTTCGGTTACTAGTACTTTGGGGTTCAGATCGTAGAAGATGTCCAGTAGTTGCTTACTACGCCTTTGCTGTAATTCCTGAGTGACAGGCTCACCCATGGAATCCACAATTCCTGAAAAATATAGATCAGCGCTGCAAACAGGCTCAAGTTGGTGGACCCGAACCGCCGGCCCCGGGTGTTGTGGCACCGACATGCCGCCGCTGACCACTTCTGCCCTAACGCCCGCATCAACGCAGGCATTCGCCAATGCCATTGTGCGACGAAAATGCCCGATACCCAGCAGGTGTTGAACGTAAAAAAGAACCAAGATGCGAGAACTGCCTCGCCAGGCGGTCAGGCGAAATCCTGGTGATGAATAGATCCACCACCGAGAAGAATATCAACCCGTTCGCAAATGACCTCCAAGCCCGATAGCAGCGCATTGGCGCCCGCAGCGGATGGTAACGCCTGGCGCTCAAGGGCCCGAAGCGCGACAGACATTGTGTGCGGTGAGCGATCGCCTTCACTATCAAGCATTTCTATCAGGCCCAACGATGCTGCCCGACGGGCACGCAGGGTCTGCTCCATGCGTGGCGTCGACCGAGGGACCAATACAGCGCGTTTGTCCAAAGAGAGGATCTCACAAAAGGTGTTGTATCCACCCATCGCGACCACGCCGGCAGCGCGATCCATCAGCAACTCCATATTGGCATCGAAAGTGATGACATGTACGCCTTTCAAATGAGAGACCCGGTGCTGAAACCTGCGCCTAAGCGTTTGCGCCATGAATGGTCCCAGTACTATGACCACCGGAATGGCCGGCCGCGGCTGACTCTCGAGCGCATTCAAAACCCAGTCAACCATTGTTTCGCCATCGCCGCCACCGCCTGGGGTCACCAGCACAAATGGTTCTGTTGGAAGACTAACGGGTGCTTTTGTCATCTCGGGTATCGTTCGTTTAAGGTAACCGGTATAAACGGTCATCTCCTGCGACCGCTGACTCACCTCGAGGCCTGCCAGTGGGTTACCCATCGCCTTTACCCCGAAGACCCAAATCTCCTCAAAATAGTTCTCAAGATCCTTGGGTGTACCGCGATTCTCCCAGTCAGCTTTTAACAGCACCGAATCATCCAAGATGTCCCGCAAACCAAGTACCGTCTGAACTCCTTTGCGCCGAAGCGTTTCCAAAGTGATGGCCACCTCACCGCGTAGCCCCAGCGGCTCTTTATCTACCAGAAAAAGATCCGGCGCGAACGTAGTAGCAGTTTGCGCAATGATCGAGGAGCGCAACTCCAGAGTCTGAACAAGGTCGATATGTTCGGACAGCGAGGTGTAGTCCCCACCACGCAACTTGACGACACCAGGTATTCGGACGAAATCTACCCGACTCTTGAAATCGAAACTCCCAATGATCGGCGAGCCTGAGATGATCAGAACATTCAGTCCTGCAAAATGATCTACCAGGGCGTGGGCGATGGTACGGCAGCGACGCAAATGCCCAAGACCAAATGAGTCGTGGCTGTAAATCAGGATCCGCTTGCCCTTCAAATTAGTATTCAAGCCTCTTACTCCACCGGCGGCGTAGCCGACTCAACCAGAATTTTGCCCGTCGCACTGGCGACTTCTATGTTTGACTGATTAGTACAAGAACACTCTAACTCAACAATCCCACCTTTAAACTTCGCCTTATCTGTTTTGGACAAAACTCGCCAGTATGCACGCAGCGTATCACCTGGCCGAACGGGGGCTATGAATCGACAGTTGTGCTCCAAATAAGCGATCGCAGTGCCGGCAAAATACAGTCCTATCGGAGCTGCGATAAAGGCACTAGTGAAAGGCCCGTGAAGGATGCGACCACCAAAGCGTGACTGGGAGGCAAAGCTTTCATCCACGTGCAAAGGATTAAAGTCACCAAACAAGCCCGCGGCGTTAACAAGATGAGTCTCTGTGATAGTCAGAACATAATCAAACTCATCACCGATCGAAACCTGATTATAGGCCCTACCTTCTGGAATTCGCACTACGTTCTACCCCCTCCCAATCCAGCTAAGTTGATGTTTTCGATCCCAACCAACTGTTCAAGTCAGCCAAGCCGAACTGACCGCTGATCAATCAACTGACACGGATTATAGCCGTGGCGAAACAACTTTGGCGTTGTTCCACGCGATACTTGTATGAGCACCCGTTGAACCTGTGCGTTTTTTGAATAACTTTATTGATGATTACTGAGCAAGAATCTTGCTCATATATTTTGACTGTTGAAAGCAGCATCCCTGGGTCTGTATGGAAAATACTGCCTGCAATGTTTCACTGACTTACCACGAAATCTGGCAAGTGAAATAATCTCGCCTGACAGGATTTCAAAAAATGATAGGATCAACACTCAAGAGGCCGTTCAAGGCATCATAAATATGACCGGTTACAGGGTAGGTCGGATTCTGATTCTGATTCTGAACCCGGATCAATGAGAGAAGAATAGAGGGCAGGTATCTAGGTCCCTACAATCAGACGGCCTCGCCTGCTTTTTCGAGGATACGCTCAGGCTATGCTGACTGGTTTGTTGATACCGAAAGAGGTGTCGTCGTTGAGTTTCGTGATCTACCTACAATCGACGACTGCTATGTTACCGTAAAATATCAAATGCGCAGCTCTCTTGGTGAAACATCTATACAAACACAGTTGGTGACCTACCAGACCTAATGATGACTCAACTTGTCTTACTTCGAACATTAATCATGATTGAAACCGCTGGCTCCAACCAACTATGACCCTTTCAATACTTTTCCTCGGACTATTGTTGGGGGTACAACACGCGTTTGAAGCTGACCATATCGCCGCAGTGACCAGTCTCGACCGTGGAGATCTTTCTCCGTTGCGGCTTGTACGCAATGCAGGAGGCTGGGGCGTTGGTCATAGTTTGACTCTTTTCACTTTATTGCTAGCAATCTATCTTTTTGGATTCACCTTACCAAAATCAGTAGAACCGGTTTTGGAAATATTTGTTGGCCTTTTATTGTGCTACATGGGCGCCCAAGTACTACGCCATGCCTGGAAAAAGAAGATCCAGTTTCACAATCACAGTCATCCTGATGGAACCAATCATATTCACGCCTTCCTCGATGAAAGGCCTTTAGCAGATGCCACTCTCCTTGCTCACCGGCACCCACGAACCCTACCCTTAAGATCAATGCTAATCGGCATGCTCCATGGAGCAGCAGGATCAGCCACGGTGCTGCTACTCACAACCGCGACCGTTGTCGCTCCAACAACTGGCATTCTCTATGTCGCCGTATTCTCAGTAGGAAATCTAACAGGCATGATCTTGGTTTCGTCCTTAATCGCTGTTCCTTTAAAATACCTGGCCAAAAACTCCGTACACCTTCTACTCTACGTTACTCGGGTTATTGGGTTGGTAACTTCGGGAATTGGGGCAATTCTCATTTGCCGAAACGGGGTGCTGCTTTTTTAACTAGTTGTTCCGATTCGGGTTCGGTACCCAAATCGATTCAGGGCGTTATTTTTATGTAGCGGGATATTTCTTGTGGCTTTTACCGTACTTGTCGTTCCCTATCCTTCGAACAGCACCATCTCAGTGGTGCGTCTCTACTCCATTTTAACGCCATACTGAATTGAATTTTCCCCCCTCGCGATCCAAAAACGACACCATCGGCGAGAACCCGCAGCGGGTCAAAGGAGGCAATACCATCTGCAAGTTCTTTGAGAAACACATCTTGCGTTTCTCTGACTTGACATCCCTAGTACGACCGCGATCCTCACGAGGAGTAGTCTTATTTATCAGACTCAACGAATGTCCGACGTCAGTGGGTCATCTGCACTCACCCCAAAGAGGAGTCTTATTTTCGACTTGCTGCAGGTTGGCATCCTGTAATGTCTGCGCGAGAGGCTCGCCACATTTTGTCGACTGCCTCTCGTAGTGGGGTCGCATCTGTTGCAATGATCCTTGCCCAGGCCCCGATTTGGTTAGGTAATGTCGAAACTCCCGCGTAAATATCTGAACAGCGCTCCAAAGCGTTATGTAATAGCTCACAAACCCGGTTTGAGTCTGTGGACCGGCTTATATAATAGAAAGTCCCTATGACACGCCTGGTTCCCATGATACCAGCCTCATTACGGAAAAAATCCGCACCTCCTATAACGCTTCGATCCAAGCACAGCAAAGACCCGTGTTCGTCCGTAATCTTAATCTCATTGGCAAGTTGCGAAAAATATCCGCCGCTCTGATATGGATCATGGGTTAGATAAGAGTCACAAAGCAGAACCGTTGACGACTCATCGATCTCGAGGCGTAGACGCGCGGTTAAATTGGCTTTGGGAAAAAGAATCAAGGGATCGGGCAGGTATTCGAACAGTGCTTGATCACCAACTCGAATAAGCATATTTGTTTTGGCGCCACTATTCTTCATCGTATGAACGACTGTTGATGCTTGAGAAGTGACGTGCGCTTGGCTGCCAGGGCCTACATTGAATCGAGCATTCAACGTATCACCTGCAAATATTCCTCCGGCACTTGATTGAAGATAAATTGTAGCCATTCCTACAGGCGATTCATCAAGATAGTGGGGCTTGCAGACATGAAAAGGATAACAACTAAATTGATCCCGAAGAAAAGTCTTTTTACATGACCTTTCAAGCGAAAGATCCAAATTAAACTGAGGAGAGTAAATTTCCTGATTCTCCCTGCACAACTACTAAAACAAAACGTCTTGTTGTAATTGACTCATAACCTCGCTAATACCATACCCACTGGCACAGTTTGTCATTATGACCGGCCTACCGCTTCGAACCTCTACGGCTTCGGATTGCATCCTTTCAAGATCAACCCCAACAAAGGGCGCGAGATCAACCTTGTTGATGATTAAAAGGTCGGCTTTAACTACCCCCGGGCCTTTTTTTCGAGGTATATCACCCCCGCCGGCAACGTCTATAACAAACATCCAATAGTCCACGAGTTCCAGAGAAAATGTCGAGGCGAGATTGTCACCCCCGCTTTCCAACAAAACTACCGAAAGTCCGGGATAAATGTCGCACAATTCGTCTGCGCATTGAATATTCAACGTCGGATCTTCGCGGATTGCAGTATGCGGGCAGGCGCCAGTTTCAACTGCCAGAACACGTCCAGGCTCAATCAATCCACCTTTTTTTAGGCGTTCGGCGTCTTCCCGAGTTACCAGATCATTGGTAACAACCGCGACCTCACGACCCGAGTCTTGAAAAGCAGGTATAAGGCGTTCAACCAGTGCGGTTTTACCGGACCCCACTGGCCCGCCAATTCCGATCCGGGCAGCGGTTTGCTTAGAGTCATGTACATTCATTAGCGAAGCATATACCTTTGTGTCAAAGGTAAAGTCTCAGCTGGGTCACAGTATGCTATTTTACCATCTACTGATACATCGAAGGTTTGGGGGTCGACATCAATTTTCGGACAAATGGAATTGTGAAGCATATGCTGTTTTTTTAACTCTCTGGTAGGGCCGGTGGGTAATAACTGCTTAGTTAACCCCAGTCGGTCCTTAAGGTTATTCGCAATAGCCAAAGGATTCACAAAACAGGCGCTTAATGATTTAGGAGCCGATCCAAAAGCACCCCATTGGGGTCGCATTCGTAATGGCTCACAGGTCATTAGTGAAGCAGCACTGTCGCCCATCGGTGACCAAGCGATAAACCCACTTTTTATAATTAGTTCTGGTTTAATCCCAAAAAATCCTGGGCGCCAAAGCACCACATCGGCCATTTTTCCAGGTTCCAGTGACCCCACATACTGATCAATCCCAAAAGTTCTGGCAGCATTAATCGTGTACTTGGCAAGATAACGCTTTATACGCTCGTTATCACCGCGGGCTGTCGATTCTTCCACGAGTCGACCTCGTTGATCCTTCATCTTTGACGCTAACTGCCAAGTCCTGCAAATAACCTCATTGATCCGCCCCATTCCCTGGCTATCTGAGCCAAGCATAGAAATCGCGCCCATGTCATGCAGAATATCTTCCGCGGCAATGCTTTGCGGCCGGATACGGCTTTCTGCAAAAGCTACATCCTCGGGAATAGATGGATTCAAATGATGGCACACCATCGTCATATCCAGGTGTTCGTCGAACGTATTGATTGTGTATGGGTTAGTAGGATTTGTAGATGAGGGCAAGCAATTTTCTATACCCGCAACACGAATGATGTCAGGCGCATGACCCCCTCCTGCACCCTCAGTGTGATACATGTGGATTGTGCGGCCACCGATTGCAGCCAGTGTATCCTCTACAAACCCGCTCTCGTTAAGCGTATCTGTATGCAGTTGTACCTGGAAATCCAACTCATCTGCAACGCCGAGACAAGTGTCGATAACCGCTGGCATTGCCCCCCAGTCTTCATGAATCTTCAAACCGAAACAGCCGCCTTCGATCTGGTCATATATCGATCTGGGTTTCGAGGTATTACCCCGGCCCAGAAACCCAAAATTGATAGGCCATTGTTCCGAGGCCTGGAGCATTTTCCCGACATTCCATGAACCGCCGCAATCAATTCCAACAGTGATGGGGCCCAGTGAGCCACCAAGCATCGTGGTGATTCCAGAGCTAATTGCGTGCTCACATAACTGAGCGCTGTCGAAATGAACATGAACATCAATGCCGCCCGGCGTTGCGATCAGCCCCTCCGCATCCCGAACCGTGGTTGCCGCTCCACAAATCAGATGTGGATCTACGCCGTCCATGGTCGCCGGATTTCCAGCTTTTCCAACACCGACGATCTCGCCATTTTTAATTCCGATATCAGCCTTGACTATCCCAAGTACTGGATCGATGACCAGGGCATTAGACAGCAGCATATCAAGCGAGCCCATTGCGCTGTCGTGCCCGGGAGTAAGCCCTAATCCATCGCGAAGTGTCTTGCCTCCTCCATGCAAACATTCATCCCCCGGAACACCAAAGTCTTTCTCAACCTCAGCTATGAGTGACGTATCTCCCAAGCGCACAGCATCGCCAACCGTTGGGCCATACATCTCAGCGTATTTTTTTCGGCTCATTTTCGTCATGACATCACGCTCCCTTGAAGTTTCTTTCACGAGCCCGCTTAAGCGCCGCACGCTTGTCAGTTTCACTGTCGGCGGAGCCATTTGTAAGTCCGTTAAGCCCGTAAAGCTCGCGGGTCCCGCCGAATTGGGTCAGCGACACCTCTTTATCCTCGCCCGGTTCGAAGCGGACTGCCGTCCCCGCCGGTATATCTAAGTGCAGGCCATATGCGGATTCGCGATTAAACTCAAGGGCGGAGTTTGTTTCGAAAAAATGGTAGTGACTGCCAACCTGGATCGGCCGATCACCGGTATTCACTACCTTGATGTTCGTTTTTTCGCGGCCCGCGTTAATTTCAATTTCTCCTTCAGCCGGAAGCAATTCACCTGGAATTATTCCGTGGTTCTCAGCCGTGGTGTTTGCGCCAGGGCGAATCGGATCATGAACGGTCACTAACTTGGTCCCATCTGGAAAAGTACCCTCAACCTGAATCATTGGAATCAACTCAGGCACACCCGTCATGACATCATCCGCTGAAAGAATCGTAGAACCGAAGGAAATAAGCTCAGCGACGCGACGCCCTTCACGGGCTCCTTCGAGAATCTCGTCGGCAATAAAAGCTACTGCTTCGGGATGATTGAGCAGGAGGCCTCTAGCCTTCCTTTTGCGTGCAAGTTCGGCTGCAGAAAAAATAGTAAGTCGTTCAATCTCTGTTGGTGTCAGCAGCATAATTGTCTCCGATATGTTGTTATAGTCTCAATTAAAAAAAAGTCTCGACGAGAACTTCTCATGCCGCATCAAACCGATTTCCTGTTGTGGCGAGAACGACGAAATGTTATCAACTGGCAGACAAGGTTGGCGGGTGCTGGTAAGAATTACCTCATGCACGCGAGTGAGAATTGATTGCGCCTCCGTATGACCAACTAGCCCGAGGCGAATGGAAGCGCCGAGAAGTCCGACCGAAAATGCGTGCGCTGAGGCAAGCTCACCAATGTTTTCAGCGATCCCCAATTTACCCCACACTAACCCCTGCACCACTGAGTTGTGCCCTCGCGCAACACCTGCCTTAATCAGTTTCTGATATTCAGCTGCGCCATCCGTTTTCATATCTGCATGAACCCTAAGCAGCGCCCGTCCGGTGCGAACCGAGCCATCTCGAGCTTCAGCGGCGAGAGACTGCGCATGAAGTTGACGGTCTACTTCAGCCAGCGCTGTGTGGTCAGAAAAATGACGCATTGCAAAAACTAAACTAGGGCGTTCGAAGGGTGCCCATCGACAGCGTAGTTGTCCTGTAAGAAAACTTTCAACGTCCTTCTGAGCAATAACAAGCCCGTCCGCGGCAAGGGCTTCGAGGCCGCCCGACATCGATGTCGCTCCAGAGGGAAAGAAGCTATCTGCATGCTGGAATGCACCAAGAATTCCCAGGAATCTGTTATCCACTTTCAACAACCCGTACCTGGCCCTTAACAAAAAAGGAGTCCAAGCGGTCAAGATAGTCCTTCTCGGGACCTTCTAATGCGACAAATAGCCTTCCCGGCTCAAATCTGATTCGCCAGTGCAAATTGCCACAAAAATATCCCAACTCCATAGCAACAGAAAGGCTCATCGGCTCTAGGCATAACCAACGTTCTTCCTGTAATCGAACAACTATTGCACAATGCTGGTCAAGCCGTAGTACCGCGCCATCGCCGAGCCGTTGGTCTCTTGGGATAGCTATCAGGCATTCAGTTCCCTTATCGGTAACCGCACGGAGTCGATGCCTAGCAACATCCTGTTGCTCGATCAGCAGAATCTCTAGGAACCCATCATGGGCCAGTTGGTGAATCTGTTCAGCAATTATAGGATCACTAGCGTAACCCACGATGCCGTGTACTTTGAAGGCCATGCTGGTTAACCTTTGGTTGAGAACTTTCGCCCCGGATTCCTAATAATAAAATTTTACCAAAGGCTCTAAATAGTAAGATACGAACGCATCTCGCACCCATCGATACCCATCCGAGTCGCCTGATGCAGAATGTGTTCTTTTTCGATTGTAACCCCTTAGTTCCAGTTGAACCAGATAGTCTAATTGCCTAAAAGAGAATTTTCGTTCATCGTTAAACTTAAATTGAAACTATGATGACAGACAAACGACGCGCCGGGAAGGCTGTTTGAGACATCCGTAAGGCCACCTAGCGTCATTATTCTGCAAAAGATAAATTCGTATTTTTCTGGGGGTGTTCGAGGTGAAGAAGCAGTGCTGAACTGTGGCAAATCGACTTTACGTATTGCAAGATCA
>CAUZJT010000013.1:0-35028 GCA_963580215.1 Gammaproteobacteria bacterium | reverse complement strand
TCGGAGAGCACCAGCCCAACTAATGCCGAGGTCGCAATAATGAGAGCACTGCCAGACATCATCAGTGCCTGGCAAACAGCGAGAATCAGTACATTGCGCCGTAGCGCTCCTACAAAAAGCATAGTGCTGCCTTGTCCGTTCGTCCTAAGACCTGGCTTACTGATCCAGCCCGTCTATGCCCGCCAGAACATGTAAAGGTGGTGGATGCAGCAGACGTCGGGAACTCACATGCTGCGGCGATATTTTCCACCCACTTGGAAAAGCGTGTCAGTAAGTTGGCCCAATGAACAGCACCGAGCCGCCGCCATTAGTGGGTAAAAAACATTCTCTCCACGCAAAGCGGCATCTTTGACGGCATCAAGTGCCGGATCGGTCTGGCTTTCATGACGGCGCTTAAAATCGGCAAGTCGGTCCAGCTGCCCCTGTTTTTCCGTTTCGGTACCTCGAGCCAACTCTACATCGACTGATGTGCCAACCACGTCTTTGACAAAAGAGTTAACACCGATGATCGGGTAACTGCCGTCATGTTTGCGGGTTTCATAATACAAAGACTCTTCTTGTATCTTGCCTCGCTGGTAACCGGTTTCCATCGCTCCTAAGACCCCACCGCGCTCTGCCAGGCGATCAAACTCTGCGAGTACTGCCTGCTCAACCAGATCGGTAAGCTCCTCTATGATGAAACTGCCCTGATTGGGATTCTCGTTACGCGCCAGCCCCCACTCACGATTAATGATCAACTGTATAGCCATAGCTCTGCGCACCGAGTCTTCGCTAGGAGTTGTCACTGCCTCATCATGGGCATTGGTATGCAAACTGTTGCAGTTATCGTAAACCGCAATCAAAGCCTGAAGTGTGGTACGAATATCATTGAAACCCATCTCTTGTGCATGCAAAGAACGACCCGAAGTCTGGATATGGTATTTCAGTCTCTGACTGCGGGTATTCGCACCATAACGCTCCCGCATGGCAACCGCCCAGACCCGCCGCGCGACGCGCCCCATCACGGTGTACTCGGGGTCCATGCCATTGGAGAAAAAGAAAGACAAGTTCGGGGCAAAATCATCGATCTCCATACCACGGGCCAGATAGGATTCCACGTAGGTAAAACCGTTTGCCAGGGTGAGTGCAAGTTGGGTAATCGGGTTAGCGCCTGCCTCGGCAATGTGATAGCCGGAAATTGAGACCGAGTAGAACTTGCGCACCCGGTTATCAATAAAGTACTGCTGAATATCGCCCATCATGCTCAGACTGAAATCAGTGGAAAAAAGACAGGTGTTTTGCCCCTGGTCTTCCTTGAGGATATCGGCCTGTACCGTGCCGCGGACATTTTCCAGCGCCCACGACCGAATTTTGGATAACTCCTTTGCATCCGGATCGCGGCCTTGCTCATCACAAAACCGCTCGACCTGCTGATCAATGGCAGTGTTGAGAAAAAATGCCAGAACAGTCGGTGCCGGACCGTTAATGGTCATGGATACAGACGTGGTGGGACTGCAAAGGTCAAAACCCTGATAGAGCGTCCGCATGTCCTCCACGGTGGCGATAGAAACACCAGAGGTGCCGACCTTGCCGTAGATATCCGGGCGTACTGCCGGGTCGGATCCATACAGAGTCACTGAATCAAAAGCGGTAGACAGACGCTTGGCTTCGGAATTAGCAGACAAAAGCTTAAAGCGACGATTGGTGCGCGAGGCGTCACCCTCCCCTGCAAACATACGGGTCGGATCTTCGTTCTCGCGTTTGAACGGGAATACCCCTGCGGTAAATGGAAATTCTCCCGGCACGTTTTCCAGCAACTGCCAGATCAAACGATCCCCAGCGTCGGTATATCGAGGCAGGCTGACACGAGGAATACGGGTGCCAGACAAGGAGGTATAACTGAGAGCCTGCTCCCGCGCTTTACCCTGTACACGAATGCTCAGACTGTCCTGGCGGTAGCGTTCAATCAAAGAATCGAATTCATTGATCCGTTCCAGGATTTCTGCGCCTAGTTTCTCGGCCACATCCTCAGCAAGCGCCTGAAGATTTTCGTTTGGCTCTCCCGCCGCCGCAAGCAGATCGATACAACTGTGCAGGTGCTGGTATCGACGCGCCAAAACCGCCTGGCTTTCCGCCTCCTTGTGGTAGAGGCGAACAGCATCGGATATCTCAGACAGATAACGCTCGCGACCGACGGGCACTACATCAGCGGGTTTCAAATTCAACTGTGGATCAGGCAACAGCCCGAGGCTCGGGGTGAGTCCGTACTCCACCAGGGTGGTATTAAGTGCCCGGTACAGTGCGGTCACGCCTTGGTCATTAAAATGTGATGCCATGGTTGTATATACCGGCATAGTCGTGGGCTCAATACTGAAGTCGCCACGGTTACGCTGCACCTGCTTACGTACGTCCCGCAAAGCGTCCTGAGCGCCTTTGCGATCACACTTATTGATCGCGATGAAATCCGCGTGATCCAGCATTTCGATCTTCTCAAGCTGTGATGGGGCTCCAAATTCCGGTGTCATAACATACAGCGCACAATCCACCTGAGAGACGATGCCGGCGTCACCCTGACCAATACCAGGCGTCTCGATGATGATCAGATCAAAACCGGCGCACTGGCAGGCGGCGAGGATGTCCCCGATCTGCGGCGGTATCTCGGCGCTCGCACCGCGAGTCGCCAGTGAACGCAAAAATACGGCGTCCCCGTCAATCGCATTCATGCGAATACGATCCCCAAGCAAAGCGCCGCCGGTCTTACGTCGAGTTGGGTCCACTGCAAGCACCGCCAGGCGCAGGCGATCGCCGTAATCCATACGCCAACGCAGAATCAACTCATCAGTCAATGAAGATTTACCCGAGCCACCAGTGCCGGTGATCCCCAAAATCGGTACCCGACACTCTTCACGCGCTGCGCCCGCGCGGATCTGACGCAGAACAAATTCACTGGCAGTCCCATTTTCGATCTCGGTAATCAAGCGAGCCAGTTGCCCGCCATCATGCCCGTCCAGTCCGTCCAGGCTCTCTTTACCCTGATCGCCAGGATAAAAATCGGCTTGCGCCATCATGTCATCGATCATGCCCTGCAAGCCAAGACGCTGGCCGTCCTCTGGCGAGTAGATACGGCAGACCCCGTAATCGTGCAGCGCACGGATCTCTTTTGGAACGATCACACCGCCGCCGCCGCCGAAGATACGTATATCTCCCCGGCCGCGCTGGCGCAGCATGTCGACCATGTAGGAGAAGAATTCACTGTGGCCGCCCTGATAGGAGCTGACAGCAATGCCCTGCACATCTTCTTCGATAGCCGCATCAACAATTTCCTGAACACTACGATTGTGACCGAGGTGAATTACCTCTGCACCAGAGGCCTGTAGCAAGCGGCGGATGATGTTGATGGAAGCATCATGTCCGTCGAACAAGCTCGCCGCCGTAACAAAACGGATCCGGTAGCCCGGATCCGGGTCGGATCGGGTTCCTGGGCTGGACAGGGGGGGCGCACTCTGACTCATCGTTACTATTTTCGTCGTTAGATTGGGCGAAACATTTTAGTTTCCGTTTACGTAAACGTCAATTGAAGTTATACTGACATTATGGCCATGATGATGCAAACCAACCCTTCCGGCGACACCCACATTACTTCCTACTCGATCTCGGATCTGGCCCGAGAATTCGGGGTGACCACTCGGGCAATTAGGTTTTATGAAGACGAAGGGCTGCTGCGACCTGGGCGATCTGGCCGACAGCGAGTGTATCGTACCCGCGATCGTGTGCGACTGAAACTGATTCTACGTGGCAAACGCCTGGGCTTCTCGCTAAACGAGGTGGGCGAGATTATCAATATGTATGACTCCAATCCCGGAGAGGCGGGTCAATTACGTTATTTCCTGGAGCAAATCCGCCAGCGCCGCGAGACTCTAAAGCAGCAGCACCACGATATTGACGTAACTCTGCAAGAGCTGGATACCATAGAAGCTCAGTGCCAGGACCGTCTGACCACCCTGAGCTGAGCTCCCTCAGGGTATCATCCTCTTTCGCCCTATTCGCGCAGCGAACCGCACGTGCTCACAACTCAAAATCCCAGTACTGGAACGCAGGTGCTGCTGGTGCTTGCCTGCCTGGTGATCGTGATCGCCGGCCTGAAAGCGGCCAGCAGCATTGTAATCCCCCTATTGATGGCCATTTTCATAGCCATTATTGCCTCAGCCCCCCTACGGTGGTTGCGCCGGCGTGGATTGCCCACCTGGGCCGCCATAACCCTGATTCTGTTACTGCTGGGCAGCGCACTCATCAGTATCGGATCACTGATTGGCGCTTCCATTGATCAATTAAGCAATGCCCTACCGCGTTACGAGGCGCAACTGAGCAGCCTGATCAATAACGTAACGCTATGGGCCAGCGGCCTTGGCCTCACACTGCCGGCGAGCGGACTTGAAGAGTTGATCAATCCGGTGGCAGCGGCCCAGTTGTTCGGGCGTCTGGTGAGCGGATTCGGTGGTCTGCTGGCTAACAGCATGCTGATTATCTTTACCGTACTGTTTTTGATGGTGGAATCAGCCACGATTCCCGACAAGTTGCGTGCGATTTCAGCGGACCCAGATAAAACCATCGGCAACCTGTCTACATTCATGGAGTCGGTTAACAGTTACCTTGTTATCAAGGCGTTGATGAGTTTTATCACCGCGCTGGCGATCACGGTCTACCTGCTGGTACTGGGTGTGGACTTCGCTGTCCTTTGGGGCGCCATCGCTTTTTTCATGAATTTCGTACCCTATATTGGCTCGATTATTGCGGCCGTTCCGGCGGTGACCCTGTCATTGATTGATGCTGGACCTGTGATCGCGTTAGCCGTCGGGGCCGGCTTCCTCGTGGCGAACATCGTCGTCGGGAGCCTCCTCGAGCCCCGCTACATGGGACGGGGGCTCGGGCTTTCGACTCTGGTGGTATTCGTTTCCTTGCTGTTCTGGGGCTGGGTTTTCGGGCCAGTCGGTATGTTCCTGTCGACCCCGCTAACCATGCTGGTGAAGATTGCTTTGGAAAGCGACCCGCGCAGCCGCTGGATCAGCGTGCTACTGAGCGCTCAGGCGCCAGGCAAATCCTCACGCATCTCCTGAACCGCGACCAATTATCTTTCCTTATAACGGTAAGGTAGGCTGCCTGTCACGGGAAACCGTCATTGGCAAGGGGAGTTGAGATGAAATTCGACGCCCTGCGATCACCACGCTACCGACGTTTCTGGCTTGGATCCATCGGCTCCACCGGGGCGACGCAGTTGTATTTTGTCGGCATGGCATGGCTGGTTTTCGAACTCAGCGGGTCTGCCCTGGACCTTGGCATGCTGGGGGGCGCCATGGCCGTTCCCGCCATCATAGCCACGCTCGCAGGTGGATTAATTGCCGACCGGGGTAACCGCCGTAAAGTGCTGTTGATTACCTCCGTGCTTGCCGGCATAGCACTGGCTATCCTCGCGCTACTGGATGCGACCGGATCAGTTGCAGTATGGCATGTACTGGTAATTGCGGCCGTGCTTGGCCTGATCTCAGGCTTTGACATGCCAGCCCGGGTCTCATTCTTTCCTGCTCTGATTGAGCCAGAACAGATGATGAGCGCCATCGCACTGAATTCAATACTCTGGCAAGGCACACGAATGGTTTTACCCGCGATCGGTGGTGTCCTGATCGCAGTTGCCGATACTTCGGTCATCTTTGCCCTATGTACTGTTGGCTTCGCGGCCATGGCATTTATCCTTGTCAGGCTACAGGTGAACCCCACAACTGACGTGCCGGCTAAAGGGGATCGAGGCCTGATGGCAGCCTTGCGCTTTATCTGGCAGGAACGCTTGTTCGCAGTTCTGATCGCGCTCACCTGGATCCTAATGTTCTTTGGGACATCGTACGTTCAGATCATGCCGGTATTCTCAGAGCTGTTGGGCGGAGGCGAAAAAGGCTATGGCCTGTTGATCTCTGCAACCGGTGTAGGCTCAGTTGCAGGCACACTACTGGTCGGGCGATTACAAAGATCTGCGAATCTGGGGCGGATCATGTTAGGTGGTGCTCTGGTTTTTGCCTTGGCGCTGATCTGTTTTGCCATCGTCACCCGAAACGCCAACAACCTGCAATGGGCTTTCGTCGGGGCATGCCTGTTTGCCACACTTGCGAGCATTGGCGGATCATTCTTCCTCATTAGTTCAATGACAGTAATGCAGCTTGCGGTGCCGGATGCACTGCGAGGCCGAGTCATGGGCATCCACAGCATCACCTTCAGTCTGATTGCGCTGGGCGGCCTGGTACTGGGCCCCTTGGCAGAACTTTTTTCACCACCAATCGCCGTGACCTGTGGCGCATTGGTGGTAGGCGTGAGTGTTGCTATAGTTTCAGCCAGCTTCCCGCACATCTGGCACCTGGATGGGGAAAAACTCAAGGTACCCTCTTGAATCGGACCATCAGCTCGGGTCCAAGTTTCGCCTTTGTGCGCCATTTCAAAACAGGCGCGTTTCGCGGTCCAGCCAAGATAACTCAGCGCGTGCTAAAATTCGCTTGGCGTTTTTCGCTCATTCGCACCCTTTCTTGAGCATTCCTGATCCCTATCCCCTAACGGCCCTGACCGCGCTCTCGCCAGTCGATGGCCGCTACGAATCTAAAGTATCGGCTTTGCGCCCTTTTTTCAGTGAATTCGCACTGATACGCTACCGTTTGATTGTCGAAGTCCGTTGGCTTATGACGCTTGGCGCTTGTAACGATATCCCCGAGGTCGCACCACTTTCGACCTCCGCCACCGCCTTCTTAGAGGCAGTGGCGGACAATTTCTCTATAGAGGATGCCAAGCAGGTCAAGGAAATAGAGCGCACCACCAATCACGATGTGAAAGCGATCGAGTACTTCCTCAAACAAAGGGTAGAGGGCGAAAAGGAACTACAAGAAATCTCCGAATTTATCCATTTTGGCTGCACCTCAGAGGACATCAATAATCTGGCCTATGCCCTGATGCTGCTCGATGCCCGCGAAGCGGTGATCCTGCCCGCTATCGACCGCCTGATCAGTACCCTGTGTCGATTGGCTATACCGCTCACCCAAGAACCCATGCTTGCTCGCACTCACGGGCAACCGGCGAGCCCCACGACCCTGGGCAAGGAACTGGCGAATGTAATCGCACGACTGGAGCATGCCCGCTCCCAGGTTGCCAAAACAGCGATCCGTGGGAAATTTAACGGTGCTGTTGGCAATTTCAATGCCCACCTTGCAGCCTATCCCGACCTCGACTGGGCAACCATATCATGTGGCTTTGTAGAGAAGCTGGGTCTCGATTGGCAGCCGATGACCACACAAATCGAGCCCCACGATGACATCGCTACACTGTGCCACGCACTAATGCGCACTAACAGTATTCTGATCGACCTCGACCGGGACATCTGGGGCTATATTGCTCTTGGGTATTTTCGCCAAAGAGCAGTTGACGGTGAAGTCGGCTCAAGTACCATGCCGCACAAAGTCAACCCGATAGATTTTGAGAACGCAGAGGGTAATGCGGGCATAGCTAATGCCCTGCTTGGGCACCTAGCAGACAAACTGCCGATCAGTCGATGGCAACGAGATCTGTCTGATTCGACAGCCCTGCGCAACCTGGGGCCAGCTTTTGCACACTGCCTACTAGCGTTGGAATCAACACTCAAGGGTCTGGGCAAGCTTAAGGTCGACAGTGGCCGGTTACAGGCTGATCTTGATACTTCCTGGGAAGTGTTGGCCGAAGCGATTCAAACCGTGATGCGCCGCTATCAGGTGCCAAAGCCTTACGAAAAACTCAAAGCACTTACTCGGGGACGCCAAGCAATGGATCCAACCACACTGCGAGGCTTTATCGAGCAACTGCCGATCCCAAAAGAAGCGCGTGAGCGTCTGGTACAGCTGACCCCCGCCACTTATACAGGCAATGCATCTGAGGCTGCGGCTGCTTTCCTGCAACGGCTGTCGGGCAATCACTGACTTACCGAGCAAGCCTGCGTTAGCCGGGACCCGACTGTCCAAATTGATGGCGCAGCAAGGTTTGTGCTCGCGCCGCGAGGCTGATCGACTGATCGCTTCGGGTCGCGTGCTGGTCGATGGCATGGTGGTTAATCAACTGGGTATACGGGTAAACCCGGATGCCGATATTCGCCTTAGCGCTCAAGCCGCACGCCACAGAGAAACCTTGGCGACCATCTTGCTGAATAAACCACCAGGGTACGTATCCAATCTGCCCGAGAAAGGATATCCCGAGGCCGCCTCTTTGATTCGCCGTGAAAATCAACAAAGAGGCAGGCCTGGCCACGGCAATGATTCTGTGCCCGCAGCGTCGACGTTGAACGTCGCGGGACGATTAGATATCGATTCCAGCGGTCTGCTCGTCCTGACACAAAACGGCAGCATAGCCAGACGGCTGATTTCTCCCGACAGTCGGGTTGAAAAGGAGTATCGGGTGCGAGTTTCCGACTCTTTTGATGACCACACTATCGCCCAGCTTTGTCATGGCCTGTCGCTGGATGGTCGCGTACTGCGTCCCGCACACGTCACACGACAGGGCGCCCGCCAACTCATGTTTGTCCTGACCGAAGGGCGCAAACGCCAGATCCGACGCATGTGTGAGCTCGTTGGACTTAAGGTCAATAACCTGACCCGGACGCGGATCGGTGGGGTCACCCTGGGCAGCCTGCCCCGCGGGCAATGGCGCTATCTTGGCTCCGGAGAACAGTTCTAATGCCCGATTGGTATTCACTGCTACGTCGGATACTGTTTAATCTTGATCCTGAAACTGCCCATCGGATTGCTCTCGTTGCGATCGGTACGCTGGGGCGGTTGCATCCACTCAACCAGTATATGACTAATGCCTGGCGTGGCGCCCTGCCCGCGCTCCCGGTCGAGGCGATGGGTTTGCACTTCTCTAACCCTCTTGGTCTCGCCGCAGGCCTCGACAAAGATGCAACTGCCGTCGATGGACTGGCAGGCCTGGGGTTTGGCTTTCTTGAACTGGGCACCGTGACACCTTTGCCTCAGTATGGAAACTCTCGGCCGCGGATGTTCCGCCTAACCGCTGCGCAGGCACTGATCAACCGCATGGGCTTTAACAGTGCTGGCCTGAACCAATTCCTGGCTAATCTGGCCCGCCACTGCCGGCAGGTGAGAATCGGAATCAATATCGGCAAGAACGCGACCACGCCTAACGAGCAGGCTCAACGTGACTACATCACTGGCCTGCGCGCCGTTTACACAGTGGCAGACTACGTCACGGTCAACATTTCCTCACCCAACACGCCGGGCTTGCGTGACTTACAAGAGCGCCAGGCCCTGAATCAACTGCTCTTGTCACTTAAAGACGAACAGGCAAAACTTGCCGACCGACATGGCCGCTACACTCCAATTGCGATCAAGATTGCACCAGACCTTGACGACGAGGCCATCGCGCGGATCGCTGACGCGTTGCTCGTACATAGTGTTGATGGCGTAGTCGCTACCAACACCACCACGACTCGGCCACTGGACCCGATCCGTTACCCCGAATCATCCCAAGCCGGTGGCCTAAGCGGCACACCCTTGGCAGCACTTTCACAGCAGGTTGTTGCAAAACTCAAGAGTTATACCGGTAACGACCTGTCGATCATTGGTGTTGGCGGTATCACTGACGCAGCCTCAGCACAGGCGATGCTCTTAGCAGGCGCATCCCTCATCCAGGTGTACACCGGCCTGATCTACCAGGGGCCAAGGCTGATCCGGGAGATTCTTAAGACCCTAGAGCAATAAAACTCAGCAAGGCTAGCTTTAGTCTTCGCTGCGGGTAAAGCACAGTGAGCGATTGTTTGATGGCATCGGCAAGTCCAACGACAAATCAAATGCGCAGGACGCGGCAAGATCTCGTACCGTATCGAAATCCCGCACACCGCTCAGCGGATCACGTGCATTGAGCCAACGATCGAACTCCTCGTTACTAGGCTCAAATGGTCGATCAGCGTAACGGTAGGGGCCATACAGGTACAGAACCTGTCCCGGTGAGAGACAATCTCGTGCCGCCTTGAAGAGGTTTTGGACGCCCACCCAAGCCACAATATGGACGGTATTGATACAGACGATCGCATCGGAGCGCGGCAAGGACAATGATGCACGCAGCAGGTCAACCGCGACCGGTGCCAGGCACTTATCGTTGCCTGATTGATCGCACCATTGAGTTATCCCCGGCAATCGGGATGGCAAATCACTGGGCAACCACTGCAGATGAGGCAGCGCAGCTGAAAAATACGCAGCATGCTGTCCGGTGCCGCTACCGATCTCCAGCACTTGTCCCTCGCCAGGAAGAACTCGGCGCAAAACCGCAAGGATCGGGTCTCGGTTTCGGTCGCAAGCGGGCGCATAGGGCTTTGGCCCAGACTCACTACCTGGCTTCACGGGCACCTGTAAAGTCTGCGCACCTTCAGAACCCTGGCGCTCAGGCCAGCACGCCAGTCAGAATATTACCCAAGGCAAGTTGATAATGATCAACCAGCATCAGGGCAAAAAGCATAGCCAGATACTGGATCGAAAAACTGAAGGTTTGACGAGACAGATCATCGCTGTAGTTACGATAAAGCCGAGCAACGTACATCAAAAAAGTGCCGCCTAACACCAACGCACCGATAAGATACATCCATCCTGACATACCAGTGGCAAAGGGCAGCATACTTACAGCAAGCAGCAGCACGGTATAGAGCAGCATTTGCAATAAGGTGTGCTTCTCGCCGTGGGTGACCGGCAGCATCGGAATATTCGCAGCCGCATATTCTTCGCGGCGGTACAACGCAAGCGCCCAGAAATGAGGTGGTGTCCAACAAAAGATGATCAGAAACAGGACTAAAGCATCCGGCGCAATATTTCCAGTCACAGCTGTCCAGCCGAGCATCGGCGGCATGGCGCCCGCCGCGCCGCCAATCACGATATTCTGAGGAGTCGCGTGCTTCAGCCAAACGGTGTAGACCACGGCATAACCGATCATGGAAGCAAAAGTCAGCACAGCAGTCAGGGTATTGATCTGCGTCACCAGTAACGCCATTGATATCAGAGCCAACGCGCTGGCAAACATCACCGCGCGTGGACCATTAACCGTGCCGCTGGGTAAAGGCCGTTGAGCCGTGCGGGCCATCACCCGGTCCGTGCGACGATCCAGCAAGTGATTAAAGGCGGCACCAGAGGCCGCCGAAAGCCCAATACCCAAGGCACCAAAAATGAGGATCGGCAAAGGCACCATACCGTCAACCGATAGAAACATACCCACGATCGCAGTAAATACGATCAGTGCGACCACTCGCGGCTTGGTCAGCTCGTAGTAGGCAGCTAAACCCTGCGCCGGGGATGCCGGTGCGCGTGACTGGGACGAGACCTGGGCCTTCATAACAGTAATGAATTATTCGGAATCAAAAAAGTCTCTTAGCCAATACGTGATGGGCGCGACAACCATCCGATGCATTTACCCAAATCCGCCAGATCAGCATCTATGGGATAACTCATCATCAGATTGCCCGGAGGGTTCAGCAGATAAATCCGCAGCTCACCTGCCAAAGGGGGCTATGAGTCAAGGAAAACTGGCGCGAACACTATCATAGGACCAGCCAAATCATCAAGCATGATCCCCTTATTGGCTCCTAAAAAAATAGCATTTCCTCGCGCTGGCAAGTCGCCGGCTTCCAGGGTCTCGAGCGGCAGAAGAGCCTTCCTGACCCGGGATTCGCTTCAGGACGACTGGGGTATGGACACGTGAATACTGGAGCCATCGCCGCTCGAACCTGACTTGGCCCAGGCTATGGCATAAACCAGCTCGAAAGTCGCGCGTACCCTGCCCCCATCAGTCTGGCGAAACGGATAGGCGCTTTTAAAGGCATGCCAGCGATCCTTGCCGGTCAGCGTGCGCCGCCGGGTCGTCAAAGCATTAGTGCCACCCAAAGCACGCAGATCCCTGACCAGTCCTTGGATATCCGAAAAGGTCAGGCCAAGCATCTGTACATCCATCACCGGCTCCACAAAGCCATAGCGTATCAGAGCATCTCCTAGATCATGCATATCAGTGAGATCATGCACGTGAGCAAAGGTATCGACATGATTCCAGGCGGCGTGCGCCTCGCACAGGGTATCTGGTCCCAAAGTGGCGAACACCAACGCGCCGCCCGGGCGCAATACCCGGGCAACCTCACCCAATACTTTATCGACATCACACCAGGGCAGTAACAGGTTGGATACCACCAGATCAAAAACCCCGCCCTGGTATGGCAAGTGGCCGGCATCGCCCATAGTTGCCAAAAAGGATCGGCAAGGGACGTATTTAAATAACGGTGCGCCACAGGCATCAAGGCCAACAACCACGGCATCTGGATAGCGTTGAGTCAACAAATTGGCTTCGACCCCTGCCCCACACCCAAGATCAAGAATGATCCTGGGAGTTAATGTCAGCAGCGATAGTCGTTCAAGCAATTCTTTGCCAGTATGCCGAGCCAACACGTTATCGGCCGGATCAAGATCGGCAGCGCGCTGGGTTGCCTGCTGCACAGCGCTTTCTTGCAGATACGGCAAATCGTTTTTCAAAGGGAGTGCGCCTGACTGGGCTCAAGAGCCAATCTTTGGATGTTAACCCGCTGGCTGTGAAAAATCACACAGCCAGCGCCACTATTCAGAAGCACCATTGGGATCATGCCCGATCCATGTGTGACCCGAAACCACCCGGCCTGGTTAATTGGCATCAAGTCAGTCCAGGCCACGGCCCTGTCACTGCTGGAATGGATTGCGCCGCCGTGCTGCCTTTTGTGTCGTTCAGGAGTCGAATACCGCCACGGCCTTTGCCAGGATTGCTGGGCCAAACTGCCCGTTAACCAGGCTTATTGCGAGCGATGCGCTTTACCCATGTTGCATAAGAGCCTTTGCGGGCACTGCCAGCGCTGCCCGCCCGTCTTTGACAGCGTTATTGCGCCGCTGCGCTACCAGGATCCGATAGATCAGATGTTGCGTGCCCTGAAGTACCACCAACAGCTGTCTTTTGCCCGGACCGCGGCAGGGTTGATAGCCGACATGGTCCGCGAATCTGACAAGCCAAGGCCTGATCTGCTGGTCGGTGTGCCAATGACCCATAGAGCGGTACGCAAAAGAGGACTCAATCAGGCCGTCTTTTTGGCGCGACTGATAGGTCGACAACTCGACATACCCGCCAAAAGCTCACTGATAAAAAAGCTACGGGAAACTGATCGTCAATCCACTTTGAACGCATCTCAAAGACAACGCAATCTCAAAGGTGCCTTTCACTGCCAAGGATCGCTTAAAGGCAAACATATTGCGCTGGTGGATGACATCCTCACCACCGGTGCCACTGCCAACGAGATCAGTAGAGTGCTAAAAGCTGCCGGTGCTAATCGTGTTGATATCTGGGTCTGTGCACGTACACCTGAGTAAGCGTCAACTTATCATGATCACGAGGCCCATAGCTACTAACCTATACGGCTTCCGATTGAATCCAGACGCTCAAAGTTGTGGCTAAAAAAATGCCCTCCGAAGAGGGCGTTTTCTAAAAATGATTTGGTGCGCTAGCAATAATTCGCATCACACCCGGTGCCGGTGTCCTCCCATGAAATAGGCGATGTTGCACCACTAGGAGTAAAGATATAGGTTAACCCCGCCAGTGCCGTACCATCACCCGCCCAGGTAATGGTGATTACGCCATTGGTCACTGAACTGCCATTTACGGTGGCTGTTGCGGCGACAACGGCTGGAATAGAGCCTGCACCACTGTCTGCAGTGTCAAGGGCGGTTAAACCATTAGTTTGAATAAAAGTGACCACATCAGTTTTCAAAGCCGAAGCAGCCAACACCGCCTCAGTGAATCTGGCTTTTTGCGTATACGTTGTATAAGCCGGTATCGCGATCGCCGCCAGAATGCCGATGATCGCTACCACGATCATCAACTCGATTAAAGTAAAACCACCCTGTTTCCTATCAGTCCTGTTGCTCGTTTGTTTCATTTAATTTCCCTTCCTTTGTTCATCTGGAACTCGCTGTAGTGTAACTTATATTCTATTCAGCCAAGGGATGCAGTCAGTGTGACAGCGATCACACTTAACAGTGCTTTTATCTAAGGCTGGGCTTTTATCGCTGCACTTTCTTTGAGATAATCTGTTACAGTTTCATTTATATTTATAGTGCGAAGATCGCTTGACGACCTATTTTAAAGGGTTAACTCTACGAGGCCTTCTCCCCTGGGCGACACCACCAGATACTTGTTATGGAAAATAGCCAAGCCGCGTACTCGATTGCCGTCAGGGGTGCCACTTTAAGCGGGCTGGCACGTCGCGTGGTGGAGCGCCAATTAGTCACTCGTGAGCGTTCACGTGAGATTCATGATGCTTCGCAAAAACATCACCACTCTTTTTTGCGTGAGGCCCTGGCCCAACCAGAGATCGACCGCGGGCGATTACTGTGCTGTGCCTCCGAGGAATCAGGCATGCCGCTCATGGATTTGGCGGCGTTCGATCTTAGCCAGCGACCGTTGGATTTAGTCGATACCCGATTTTTGGAAACTCACGAGGTGCTTCCACTTTTTCAACGCGACTCAAAGGTCTTTCTCGCCGTATCTGATCCTGCCGATATTACCGGACTCGATGCCTTCATCTTTCAGACCGGTTTTGGCGTAGAGGCCATCCTGGTTGATGTTGATCTACTCAACAAGGTCATCCGTGACATTGTCAGCGGCATCAGTTCAGAACTGGCCGACCTGAATCAGGATGATAACCTCGACAGCATAGCTGGAGAGGATTCCAAAATCCCGGGCGCCAAAGATGCCGAGGTCGATACCCCGGTGGTGCGCTTTGTAAACAAAATTTTTATGGATGCGATCCGTCAAAAAGCATCTGACATACACATCGAGCCGTATGAAGAAAAACTCCGGATTCGTTACCGACTCGATGGTGTACTCCACGAAATCGCAACCCCGCCACTATCCCTCAGCGCCAGAATCACAGCGCGTATCAAGATACTGTCACGTCTGGATATCGCTGAACGGCGGATGCCCCAGGACGGGCGGATGAAACTGCGGTTGTCCAAGGATCACCAGATCGATTTTCGCGTCAGTACGCTGCCCACCCAGTTTGGCGAAAAAGTCGTCATCCGCGTGCTCGACAGTAGCGGTAGCGATCTCGGACTGGAAGCGTTGGGCCTGGAACCCGAGCAATTTAGCCTTTACGAAGCCGCAATCCGTAAACCCTACGGCATGATACTGGTCACCGGGCCTACCGGCAGTGGTAAGACAATATCGCTGTACTCAGCGTTGTCCACACTGAATTCGCCTGTGGTCAACATCAGCAGTGTCGAGGACCCCATTGAAATCAACCTTCCGGGTATTAATCAGGTCAATATCAATGAAAGAGCTGGCCTGACCTTTGCCACAGCGCTGCGCTCCTTTTTACGACAGGATCCCGATATCATTATGGTTGGCGAGATTCGCGACCTGGAAACCGCTGATATCGCGGTGAAAGCCTCGCAAACCGGGCACCTGGTGCTGTCTACGCTGCACACTAACGATGCACCAGCCACAGTCGTCCGGCTATTGAATATGGGCGTAGAGCCTTTCAACGTTGCGTCTTCAGTCCACCTGATCATGGCACAGCGACTGATCCGCCGACTGTGTAAAACCTGTCGAAAACCGACCAAATACCCTGAAGAGGTGCTGCTCAGCGCTGGGTTCTCACCGTCGGATGATCACAAGAAACTAGAGTTGTTTGGGCCTAACGGCTGTGACGAATGCACTGGTGGTTACAAGGGCCGCACCGGAATTTTCCAGGTGATGCCTGTCAGTGAAGCCGTTACCAGTCTGATTATTCGTAATGCCGGCCAGGATAAAATCGAGCAACAAGCTGCAACCGAGGGTGTAATGACCCTACGCCAGGCCGGACTGGTCAAAGTGCGCTCGGGCATCACCAGTCTAGATGAAGTGCTGCGAGTCACCAGCACCTGAGCTCTTGGTCGCTAAAGCCGAAAAAAAACTGGCAACCTTTACCTGGTCGGGCACCGACCGTCGGGGCAAGAAAGTCTCGGGTGAACTGGAAGCTCAGGGGCCCGCTTTTGTGCGTAGTACTCTGCGCCGTGAAGGCATCAGCGCCAAAACGATTCGCAAGAAACCCAAACCGCTTTTTAGCAAGAAGATTAAACCCAAAGATATTTCCATTGCCAGCCGACAGGTAGCCACCATGTTAGGTGCAGGTATTCCGATCGCCCAATCATACAAGGCCATCGCCGTCGGCACTGATCACCCAGGGATTCGGGATGTCTTTGGCAGCATTCGTGCCGACGTAGAGAGCGGTACCAATCTGAGCGAAGCGTTGGCAAAGTTTCCCCGCCAGTTCGACGAGCTTTATACCAGCCTTGTGGCCGTAGGTGAGCGCTCTGGTAACCTGGATGACCTGATGGACAAAGTCGCCACCTACATGGAAAACCTGGAGGAGATTAAATCCAAGGTTAAAGGCGCTATGTGGTACCCGGCAGCCGTTATGGTGGTGGGCTTTGTCGTCACCGTACTGCTGCTGGTGTTTGTTATTCCCCAGTTTGAGGATCTATTCGCCGGGTTTGGCGCCAGCCTCCCTGGACTGACTGCGGCGGTGATTGATCTATCCAAAAGCTTTCGAGATTACTGGATACAGGTGTTTGTCGTTATCGTCGGCACCTTCATGGCAATGTCTATGACCTATCGCCGTTCGCCTGCTATGCGCCATGGGGTCGACCGCCTGTCATTGCGTTTGCCGGTTTTCGGCGGGATCCTGCGCAAGGCCTCGATTTCGCGCTACGCACGCACCCTGGCAACTATGTTTGGCTCCGGCGTACCGCTGGTCGAGGGGCTCGAATCGGTTGCTGGCGCCACCGGTAACCGTATCTACCATGACGCCTGCTTGGAGATCCGCGAGTCGGTCAGTACCGGCCAAGCCCTTTCTGTGGCAATGGCGCAGACTGGTCTGTTTCCGGCCATGATTCTGCAGATGACCACGACTGGTGAGGAATCCGGTGAACTGGAGAAAATGCTCGATAAAGCGGCGGAATTTTACGAGCGCGAGGTCCGCGAATCAGTGGATAACATGAGTAAACTGATTGAACCCATCATGATCTCTGTGCTCGGTGTGATCGTCGGCACCCTGGTGATTGCCATGTATCTGCCTATCTTTAAAATGGGGTCGGTGGTCTGACGCCAGCCCACGTGACTGGCTAAACAAAGGTGGGCGTCGAACTGGCCTTGATGCTGGAACGAGATTCGATACTGTCGATTATCACGGTAGTGTTTTCTTTGCTCATAGGCAGTTTTCTCAACGTCGTGATCGTGCGCCTGCCAAGGCAAATGCACTGGCAGTGGGAAAAAGATGAGCAAGGTGCCGCGCCGCCCCCTGGCATTGCCTGGCCACCCTCGCACTGCCCAAGCTGCGAACATACGCTGAGTTGGTGGGAGAATCTGCCTCTACTGAGTTACCTGCTACTACGTGGGCGCTGTCGGGCATGTAAAGCTGGTATCTCTTTACGCTATCCTCTGGTCGAGGCACTTACCGCCTTGTTATCACTGATCGTGGTTCTGATATTAGGGCCACAGTGGTCCACTGTTGCCGCGCTAGTACTAACCTGGGCGCTGATTGCACTAGCCTTTATCGACCTTGAGCATTTTCTGTTGCCGGACCGGATTACTCTGCCGCTGCTGGCTGTGGGACTATTGGTTAACACCATCAGTGGTTTTACTGATCCGCTGTCCGCACTGATTGGCGCAGTATCCGGCTACGGCATACTCTGGGCGGTATACCATGCATACCGGGCGCTGACCGGGCGTGAAGGATTTGGCTACGGTGATTTCAAGTTATTGGGAGCCCTTGGCGCCTGGCTGGGCTGGCAACTGTTGCCGCTGATTATTCTGTTAAGTGCAGGCGTGGGCGCTGCTATCGGGATCACATTGATCCTGATTCGCCGCCACCAACGCAGCGAACCCTTGCCTTTTGGACCTTTCCTGGCGGGAGCAGGTTGGCTGGCGCTGTTGTGGGGGCAAAAATGGAATACGATTTATCTCAACATCGCTGGGCTCTAGCGTAGGCCGATGCTGAAGATCGCACTGACTGGCGGGATTGGCAGCGGCAAGACCGCGGTGACTCAACATCTGTCCGCCCTGGGTGTACCGGTTCTGGATGCGGATGATTTCTCTCACCAGGCTACCCGCGCCAAAGAGCCCGCGGTCGCACAGATCGCTAAAGTTTTTGGCCCGGATGTCCTCAACGCTTCAGGCAATCTGGATCGGGCCGCACTGCGACAGATGGTCTTTACCGACGAAGGCAAACGCAAGCAACTTGAGGCAATTTTACATCCTGAAATACGCAAACGCATGAATGAAGCCGCAAGCACCCTTGACGCACCCTATGTCGTATTCTCGATCCCACTACTGATAGAAACCGGTCAGACGACTGATTTTGACTTTGTGCTGGTTGTTGAGGCTCCTGCAGCGCTACGTGCCCAGCGGGTCGGCACGCGCAGCGGCCTTTCAGCAGAAGCTTTTCGAGCCATCACCGATGCGCAGGCCAGTGACGCGCAACGACGCCAAGCGGCAAATGAGGTCATCATTAACGATGGATCACTGCAAGCACTGCACGCCCAGGTGGATGCACTACACCGCAGGCTCCAGGGCCTCGCGCAATAACTCGCTGAGCGGCACAACGCGGAAAATCTTGCCAGTCAGAAAAAGCACGTGCAAATACTCCGCGCGTCTTCAGTTAACTCGCAAGCCCCATGTCCGAAAAACCCTCTCGCTCTACACGGAAACAACCGTTATGCTCAAGGGTAACCAGATTCGGGGCAGTTGATCGTCTTAATGCAAGATTTCTCACAGCTTAAACAACAGGTCCACCAAAATATTGGGCGGCTGAATGAGTTGCCCAGTGAAACCGAAGGTCTGATCCGTGCGGCCGTCAGTATTGTGATCATACCTGCGCCAACAAATAACCAAGCAGCCATCCTACTGACCCGGCGCTCAAGGAGTCTGCGACGACATGCTGGCCAGTATGCCCTGCCCGGCGGCCGTCTCGATGAAGGTGAATCGATTACCCAGGCAGCGCTTCGCGAATGCGAAGAAGAAATCGGTCTAACCCTGCACGACAATCAGGTGATCGGCGTGCTGGATGATTTTGTTACCCGATCGGGTTTTTGCATCACCCCCGTAGTGGTCTGTGCTGATGCGGGGCTAACCCCGGTTCCTAACCCCGGAGAGGTTGAACAAATCTTCTTTATCCCGGTTGATGAACTTGCCGGCGCAGAAGTGGATACCTCGGAGTCGAAAAATGACGGATCGCTCCGTGATGGCTTCTCAATAATGCTGCCTACAATAGGGCATAAGATTTTCGCCCCGACTGCGGCAATGCTTTACCAGTTCCGTGAGGTTGCCTTGCTGGGCCGTGTCACACGAGTCAAAGAATTGCGACAACCACGCTTTGCCTGGCGCTAAAAGGCGATTTCATTCGCTAAAGGCTCTATCTAGCTATTCACAAGTGCACAGATGCGCCCAAGCAGAGAACGATTGCCCTTAAGAAAATCAAGCGATCGTAAATCTGTCGGGCTAACCCATCGCAGTTCCTGGCCTTCCAGACCTCTCGCCTGACCACGAAAGTCGGTCACCTGCCAAAGGTGCAACTCAACCTTACGATCCGGATAGTTGTGCAAACAGGAAAAAAGTGGCCTGGCTGATAGGACCTCAAGGCCTAGTTCTTCGCGAAATTCACGTACCAACGCCTGGTAACCCGTCTCACCAGGCTCGAGTTTGCCGCCGGGGAATTCCCACTGGCCTGCATAGGCTTTGCCTACAGGGCGCTGGCCCACGAGCAGGCGCCCCGACGGATCAACAGCAACACCTACCGCAACAACCAGCGCCTCATCAAGTACGATAGTCGGCATTGATGCGGATGTATTCGTGGGTAAGGTCGCAAGTCCAGACCCGTGACCGAGCCCTGCCCACCCCCAGATCCACTGAAACCGATATATTTTCTCCCTGAAGGTGCCGAAAGACCTGTGTTTCGTCGTAATCTGCGGCACGCTCTCCGTGATGCGCAATAAGTACTCCGCCCATGGCAACTGATAACTGGCTCTGATCAAGCCGCACCCCGGATTTACCAACCGCCATCACCACCCGACCCCAGTTGGCATCTTCTCCCGCAATGGCTGTCTTGACCAGAGGGGAATTGGCAATAGCCAACGCCGCCTTGTGTGCACTACCCGTTGAAACTGCTCCGGTGACATCAACGGTAATGAACTTGCTTGCGCCCTCACCGTCGCGCACAACCTGGATAGCCAGGTCAGTGAGTAGTTCATTCAGCGCACGGCGAAAATTCTTTAACTCACTCGCTGCTAACGATTGAGGTGATCGATTGCCTGCCTTGGCGGTAGCGGCGAGTACAATCGTATCGCTGGTCGAGGTATCGCTGTCAACAGTAATACAGTTGAACGATCTGGCGACCCCGTCCTGTAGTAAAGCCTGCAGCACAGGCGCGGGTAATTTGGCATCAGTAAATACAAAAGCCAGCATAGTGGCCATGTCCGGTGCAATCATGCCTGAGCCCTTGGCGATGCCGCACAGGGTGACGGTTGTGTCACCGATTCGCGCCTGGCGCGTGCTGCCCTTGGGATAGGTATCCGTGGTGCCAATGGCGCGAGCGGCCTGTAGCCACGAGGCCTGTTTTGCCTGTCGACCCATCCGTGGTAGTGCCTGCTCGAAACGGGCTACCGGTAAGGGTTCGCCAATCACGCCGGTAGATGAAATCAATACGTCGCGAGGTCGGCAGCCGATGGTTTTTGCGGCCATTGCAGCGGTGGCCTTTACGTCGGCCATACCCTGAGTCCCGGTAAAGGTATTCGCGTTACCGCTGTTGACTAACATTGCGCGGGCCCGTCCCGTCCCTGCTACCTGCCGGCTCCATTGCACGGGGGCAGAGGCTGTAGTTGAGCGGGTAAATACTCCAGCTACGGCTGTTCCACGATCGAATTCAACCAGTAGCAGGTCATCGCGTCCTGCATATTTGATGCCAGCACGGGCCGTGCGCAGGTGCAGACCTTTCACGGCTGGCAGCCGTGGGAACCGTGCAGGTGCGAGCGGGGAGCGTTTAATGGTAGACATACCCGCCAGAGTCAGTCCCGCTGGGCTACAACTTGCCGTGGCATTGCTTGTACTTTTTACCCGAGCCACATGGGCAAGGATCATTACGGCCAACCTTGGGCGTATCGCGGACGAACGGCTGAACCAGCCGCCCTGTGTGATCATCTGCCGTACGCGTATCTACTCCCTGCCCGGGGCCCGATGGCTTAGGGGAAGTGGGCTCTTCAGAATCAGCATGCAGGAATTGTCGGCCTTCCTCACCTAGTTGGCGTTGCCGGTTCTCCATGTCCGTGACTTGACCTTCGTTTTGCACCTGCACCTTTGCCAAAATGCCCACGACTTCGTGCTTGGCATGTTCCAGCATCGCCGAGAACATCTCAAAAGCCTCGCGCTTGTATTCCTGCTTGGGATTTTTTTGCGCATAACCGCGCAAGCCAATACCCTGACGCAGGTGGTCCATCTGCGCAAGATGGTCTTTCCACTGTTCGTCCAGGGTTTTGAGCATGACCGCTTTTTCCAGGTGGCGCATGATCGACTCGCCAATCGACTGCACTTTGGTCTCATAGGCGGTCGCTACATCAGCAGCGATACGCGCGCGCAGCGTCTCCTCATGGAGATTATCGTCTCCTGTCAGCCACTCCCCAACAGGCAGCGACTGGCCAAATTGGGATTCAATTTCTTTTTCCAGGCCCGACACATCCCACTGCTCTTCAAGACTTTCTGGGGAGATATATCGGTCAATAATTTCCTCGATCACCTCATCACGGGCTATCCCTACGGTCTCGGAGATATCATCCACTGCCATCAGGGTATTGCGCTGGTCATAAATAACCTTGCGCTGCTCATTGGCCACATCGTCATATTCCAACAACTGCTTGCGCATATCGAAATTACGACCCTCTACCTTCTTTTGAGAATTCTCGATCGCACGCGTTACCCAGGAATGTTCTATCGCCTCACCTTCTTCCATCCCAAGTTTTTCCATCAGCCCAGCAACCCGGTCGGAACCAAAGATTCGCAGTAGGTTATCCTCGAGCGAGAGATAAAAACGACTGGTACCGGGGTCTCCCTGGCGTCCACAACGCCCCCGCAACTGGTTATCCACCCGCCTTGATTCGTTGCGCTCCGTGCCCAGTAGATAGAGTCCACCAGATGCCACTACCAGGTCGTGCCTTGCCTGCCAGTCACGCTTGATAGTCTCGGCCTGATCCTGCTCGATATCACCAAGATCCGCCAACTCCATATCCATATTTCCACCCAACACGATATCGGTACCACGACCCGCCATATTGGTGGCAATGGTTACAGCTCCAGGCTTGCCTGCCTGGGCAATAATGTGTGCCTCACGCTCATGCTGCTTGGCGTTCAGGACCTCGTGTACGATATTTTCTTCACCCAGTAGATTAGAAAGATATTCAGAGGTCTCGATAGACGCCGTACCCACCAGAACCGGTTGCTCACGAGACCCACAAGATTTGATATCGTCGATGATCGCATCGTACTTCTCTTTTTGCGTGCGGTAGACTAGATCAGAAAAATCATCCCGGACCATCGGTTGGTTAGTGGGGACAACGACTACTTCCAGGCCATAGATTTGCTGAAACTCCGCCGCTTCGGTATCTGCGGTGCCCGTCATGCCAGACAACTTGCCATACAGACGGAATAGGTTCTGAAAGGTTATTGACGCGAGGGTCTGGTTTTCCTGCTGAATCGCAACCCCTTCCTTTGCTTCAACCGCCTGATGCAACCCCTCTGACCAGCGCCTGCCTGGCATCATGCGTCCGGAAAATTCATCGATGATTACGATCTGATCATTGCTGACGATGTAATCAACATCACGCTGAAATAACGTGTGCGCCCGCAATGCTGCGTAGAGGTGGTGCAACAGACTAATATTGGTGACGTCATAAAGGCTGGATTCGCCATCCAACAGACCGGACTCAGACAGCAACCTTTCAGCGTTTTCATGCCCCGCCTCGGTCAGAGATACCTGGCGGTTTTTCTCATCCACACTGAAGTCTCCCGGACCCTCCTCTTCGTCCTCGGCCTCACTGGGTTCACCCTCGATCGGGGCTTGGCGCTCAAGTGAGGGGATGATCTTGTTGATCCGGGTATAAAGGTCGCTACTGTCCTCAGACGGGCCGGAAATGATCAAAGGAGTACGAGCTTCGTCAATCAGGATCGAGTCCACCTCGTCAACGATGGCAAAATCAAGCGCACTCTGCGCGCGATCTTCGGCACTGAACGCCATGTTGTCGCGCAGATAATCGAAACCGTATTCGTTATTTGTCCCGTAGACAATATCGCAGGCATAGGCATCACGCTTGGCCGTGCCATCCTGCCCTGAGACCACCACGCCGACTGTTAGTCCCAAAAAACGATAAATCCTGCCCATCCAGTCGGCATCGCGCTGGGCCAGATAATCGTTCACGGTGATCACATGAACAGTATTGCCACAGATTGCATTGAGGTACGCTGGCAACGTCGCCACCAGGGTCTTACCCTCACCCGTTCGCATTTCCGCGATCTTGCCGTCATGGAGTACCATGCCGCCAATCAACTGCACATCGAAATGCCGCATCTTCAATACGCGTAGGGAGGTTTCGCGAACCACGGCGAATGCCTCGACCAGCATGGACTGCGCGTCCTCACCGTTAACTGCTCGCTCTCGAAACTCGGCAGTCTTGGCCGCGAGCGCTTCGTCGGAAAGGGTCTGGAACTCGGGCTCAAGCCCGTTGATCTCCTTGACCTGTTTGTCCATCTTGCGCAAAAGGCGCTGATTACGGCTACCGAAAACTTTGGTCGCTACCTTACTGAACATCAAATAGATCTACCAAGAATGGGGTTAAAAGACAGGCTGTACCCCTGTTACTGGGCACACCGCGGGGCTACACTGTGTTACACAGAAAAAATGATTAATGCGCGCAACCGAATAATTTTATCATGGCTGAAGACACCTTCACCCGACTCGGCCAACTAATCGGCAAAATCCAGGGCCTACCCAACGGAGCCCCTGCCCAGGATGGCGGCGCCGAAAAACGGGCCTGGCGCTTGGCGGCTGGCGACGAGATTGCCAACCACACCGTGGTGCAACCCACTGCTGATGACTGGCTGATCATCGCTGATGGGCCAGTGTGGGGTCATGCGGTAATCCAGCGCCAACAAGAAATCCTGACCGCCCTCACCCAAACCGACCACCATCCACAAGCTCTGAAAGTGAAGGTGCGACCGCAATCGACACCGTTCGATCTCGACGAATCTCGACACGGAAGCCCGGTCAAGCCATTAGACTCCCAAAGCGCGGACCTTCTTATCGAAACCGCTGATGGCCTGAAATCCGACAATCTTGCACAGGCGCTCAGACGACTCAGCCGTCATCGATCAAAAGAGTCTAGCTAAGCACTATCTATCCTTGACGCCGCTCGCGATCCATTTTTTTTAGATGCGTTTGAGCCAACACAGCGGCCGGATGATCGGGAAAATCCTGCAGCAGTGTGTTCAAAACGTGGTGCGCCTTGGCATCCTCACCCAACTCGTAATAAATATAACCTACCTTCAACTGCGCCGAAGGTAGTCGCGGGCTCTTGGGAAAATATTGCAACACGATATTCATAGCCGCCAACGCATCACTGAACTCGCCCATGATGTAGCGCGATTTGCCAAGCCAATACCAGGCGTCATCAGCCAACAGGCTTTGTGGATAACTACGCAAAAAGGCCACAAAGGCGTAAGTCGAATCCAGAGTACGGCTACGCTTGAAAAGGTCAAAGGCTGCATCGTAAGCCGCCTTTTCACCAAGGCCCCTCGGTTCGGCCTGGCTGGGGGTGGCGGGCTCAACTGAGACAACGGTAATGGTCTCGCTGGTGCCAGAACCGTCTCCCACGACAACCGATGCTACCGGGCTTTGAGGTTCGACTACTGCGCCGGCCAACTCGAAATCAGATGGCTCGAGCGATGTTACATTTCCCCCGTCCTCAACAAAGGGAAGGGTCGTTGTGGTCCACTCTAAATAGCGGCAGCCATCAAGTTGGTCGTACAACCCCTGCTGAGGGTGTTTCAGTTTCTTTACTTTAGAGGGTTGACTGTCCGGACAGATGCCTAAATGATTGATTTTGCGCTGCAAACTCGTAAATTCTCTGTCGCCAGAACAAGGTAATCCAAAGGTCTGGGAAAAAACGATTGAGGCATCGAAGACATCTTCAACTGACGTGGGAACCGATGTATGTACAAACGTCGCGGTCTTACTATCCGCCTTGGCAGGAACCTGGCTGCCGCCAACACAAGCAAGAGTTAAGGCGCATACCGCGCGGTAACCGGTATACACCCGCGAGCCCATCAGACCCCCCCCCGAAACCGAGTTACGACCAGCGAGGGCGGGGAGGCGCCAACCGTGCTGGCTTGGATTCTACCGTCAGTAAAGAATCTCTACGCGACGATTCAAAGACCAGGCACTCTCATCCTGGCCCATCGAAACTGGCCGCTCTTCGCCATAGGAGATCGTACGGATCGCATCGGGTGCAACACCCAGTCCTTGGAGTATTTCGTTGACTGTATTGGCGCGGTGCTCGCCCAGTGCCAGGTTGTATTCGCGGGTGCCACGCTCATCACCGTGACCCTCCAGCACCACGGCCATGCCCGGATTGCCTGCCAAGTACTGTGCGTGTGCTTCGACTACCCGCTGTGCCTCGGGGGTGAGGTTAGAGCTATCGAAATCAAAGTAGATCACCCGCTGCCCCAATGGATCATCCAGATCAGTGCTATCTTCGCTAATCGTAATAATCTCCCCTGCGGTCGCGTCTTCTGAGCCGATTCCCGATGACGCTGCATCAGTCGAGGTGGTATCGGAAATCGTCGCGTCTTCCACTTCTACTCCTCCGCCTTTTTTCTTGGTCGCCGCGCAACCCGCCAGTGCCACGCCCAAAAAGAGCACTAGGAAAACCGTCCCAAATCTACGCATCATCAATCTCCTGTATTCAATATCTTTACCGGCTACTACCGGCTTGCTGCCCAGGCCGGTTCTCGCACTTCTCCATCATGCATTTTCAGTATCTGTCGTACACGGCCATCTGCTGACACTGCGGCAAGAACGCCATCCCTGCCCAGACGCGTAGCATACAGAATCATCGCACCGTTTGGCGAAAAAGTCGGTGATTCATCGAGTGTACCGTCAGTCAGCAATTCCATCTCGCTACTGGCCAGAGAGAATACACCAATCTGGTATCCCGCGCCTGTACCACGGTTGGTCACCATCACCAGTCGTTTGCCACTGGGATCGTATGATGCCCGAGCGTTTTCCTTTCCCCCCCGTGTCAAGCGTTCAGCCTCACCACCGTTGCGCCCGATGCGATAAATCTGTGGTCGGCCACTACGATCAGAGGTAAAAACCAAGTGCCGGCCGTCTGGGGACCAAGCAGGCTCGGTGTCGATTGCCGGGTGACGCGTCAATTGCCGAATCTCACCAGACGCTACCTGGAGCACGTAAATATCCGTGTTACCCTTGGCCGAAATCGTCAGTGCCAACCATTTACCATCCGGGGACCAGGCCGGCGCACTCGCTGCCCCTTTAACCTGCGCAATAGTCCGGCGGTTGCCAGAGTTGATATCCTGTAGCCAGATGTTAGCGCCAGAAGTGGCATTGGAGAACGACACGTAGGCCAGCCATTCGCCATTGGGCGACCACGCCGGTGACAATACCGGCAAATTGGTTGTCTGTAGAATCTGCTGGGGGTTGTGGCCATCCGAATCAGCCACCATTAACCGGTACAGGCGGTCGCTGTTATCCTGTTGATTCATAGTCACATAGGCGATACGTGTGTCAAAAGCCCCGCGAATGCCCGTCATCTCATAAAAGATCCGGTCGCTGATCTGGTGCGCTGCCTGGCGAAGTTGTGCCGCACTGACAGAAAAACGCAGGCCTACCTTGATTCTTTCACGATAAACATCCAGCAACTGAAAGCTAACCTCAAACTGATCGGGGCCTTTCTCTGTCACCCGGCCAATCACCAACGCTTCAGCTTTGATCAGACGCCAATCTTTGTAGCGAACCTCAGTGATCTCGCTGGGCTTAGAGAGAAAAGCATTAGTTGGTAATAAATCGAAACGGCCTGAGCGGTGCAGATCTGCCGCAATGATTGCGCGAATATCCTCAGGTGGCTCGCCCTCACCATGCCAACGAAAGGGGACTGCAGCAATCGGGGTGCCTGAATCCTCACCCTGGGTAATTTCAATAGTAAGGGCTGCGAACGCAGAGGCAGAAAGCAACGCCATACACCCAGCCGATAACGCCAGCAACATTCCTGCAACAAACCTTCTCATCGTCGCTATTTTCCTAAGGGTCAAGGTTTAAAAACAAAGTTAAATTCTTTCAGGTACTCGTAATAACGTGGCTCAGTGGGAAATGGCAAAGGAGAGGCCTTGAAAATAGCATTTTCGGCCGATTCATCCAGACGTGCATGTCCACTTTCTTTAGTGATAGTCACCGAGATAACGTTTCCATCCCTATCTACCTTAACAAGAAACGAGACACTCATACCGCTAAAGTCCCCTGGCTCGCTCCAGTTACTGCTGACCTGCTGCTGGATTGCCCAGGCCAGCGCGCCGAAGGCAGACACCGCCTCTTGTTCATCGCGCTCGAGCTGCGCCTGGGTCTCAGCCGCTTCCCGAGCCTTTTTCTCCACTGCTTTACGTTTCTTCTCAGCCTCGGATTTTTTCTTTGCCTCAGCCGCCTTTTTCTTCTCTAAAGCCTCTTCTTTCTTCTTTAAAGCCTTGGCTTTCTTCTTCTCGGTGGCTTTGCGTTTTTTTTCAGCCTTGGCCTTTTTCTTTGCCTCAGCCGCCTTTTTCTTCTTTAAAGCCTCTTTTTCCTTCTTTTTTTCAGCGGCTTTCTTCTTCTGGGTGGCTTTGCGTTTTTTCTCAGCCTTGGCCTTTTTCTTTGACTCAGCCGCCTTTTTCTTCTTTAAAGCCTCTTTTTCCTTCTTTTTTTCAGCGGCTTTCTTCTTCTGGGTGGCTTTGCGTTTTTTCTCAGCCTTGGCCCTTTCGATCGCGGCCAGATCTATTACTTTTGCCTGTACCGGTTTACCCGGCAAGGGCTCAATTACCTGGGGTTGAAACCACAAACTCACCCCAATCAGTGCACCAAAAACGATATGGATCAGAACCGCGTATATAAAACCCCGAATCGGGCTGGCAGCTTTGCGCAGATTCCGACTCACCGGCGATCAATGCTCCAACGAATCGGTCACCAACCCCACACCAGGCACACCGGCCTGTTGTAGCAAAACCATTGCCTGTACAACGGCATCATAACGGACATTCTTGTCTGCGCGAACCAAGAACTCGGTCTTGGGACTGTTGCGCAACACGATGTCAGCCTTGATTCTGATCTCCTGGATATTGGCGACCGGATTGGGATCATCATTAATGAAATACTGCTCCGCCTTGTCTACGTGAACCACGAAAGGCTCCTTACTGTCTTCTGAAACTGCGCGGGCATCAGCCTGGGGTAACTCGACGGTGACTCCCTCCATCATTAACGGCGCGGTAACCATAAAAATGACCAACAGCACCAACATGACATCGATATACGGTACAACGTTAATCTCGCTCATCTGGCGTTTCTGGCGACGTGGACGCATCACAATGTCCCGGAGAGGGATTCGTCAGCTGCGGCGCTGGCCGCTCACGGCCTGTCGATTAACGATACTGAGAAATTCTTCGACAAAAACATCGTAACGGGCAATCAATGACTCAGAGCCAGCAGAATAACGGTTATAGGCGATAACGGCCGGAATCGCCGCGAAAAGACCCATGGCGGTCGCTATCAGGGCCTCAGAAATCCCCGGTGCAACGGTTGCAATAGAAACACTTTGCATTGCGCCCAGAGAACGAAAAGAATTCATGATCCCCCATACGGTGCCAAAAAGACCTACGTAGGGACTGATAGAGCCCACCGTCGCCAGAAACGGTAGGTGCGCTTCCAATGACTCGACCTCTCGGCTAAGGGCTACGCGCATTGCCCGCTGCACCCCCTCAACCAAATCGGTACGCTCTATCGCTGTGTTACCTGCAAGCCGGGTGTACTCCCGATAACCCGAAACAAAAACGCCGGTCATACCGATCGGTTCTGCGTCGCCCTCGGTACAACGCCGGTACAAACTGTTAAGTTCCCCGCCGGACCAGAAGTCAGCCTCAAAATCATCTGCCTCCCGGCGTAGTTTTTTCAGTGAACTGGCTTTGGAAAAAATAACTGTCCACGATACCAGCGATGCCGCCACCAAAATCAGCATGACCAGTTGCACCAGCAGGCTTGCCTGGAGTACCAGTTGTAGGATCGACAGCGATTCATTGCTCACTGCGAGTTTGACTGCTTCGTTCATCGGTTGTTACTCGTTCTCAAAAAAATCCGGCAAAGGCCGAGGCCGTGCGGTGCGCATGTTAATACAGGCCAAACGCACCACACCGGTGCATAGCGCCTCACCAGACCGGGTCACTACCTGGGACAACTCTACACTCGCGGGACGCTGGTGGGCTACCTGTACAGATACCTCCAGATCGTCACTCAAATGTGCCGGTCGCAAAAACTCGAGATTAGCCGAGCGAACGACAAACATTGCATCTTCATTATGGGCCAGCACAGCAAGGTCTACGCCTCGCGAGCGCAGCCACTCACTGCGTGCCCGCTCCATAAATTTAAGGTAGTTGGCGTAATAAACAATTCCCCCAGCATCAGTGTCCTCGTAATAAACCCGTATCGGCCAACGGAACACTACACCCGACCCGATCATAAAACAGTCATGTGATACCCATCAGTGGGCTCAACACTACAGGAAAAACTCCTGCCAACACTGTCAACAGCGTGAGCATTTCCTGACCTTTTCATGGTGCGGAACCTTCGGAACCTCCAGGAAAAAGACCGGATTGAGGACCATCACTTGCGGGTAGGGTCACGCCAAAGTGGCGGTATGCGGCCCGCGTAGCAGCACGCCCTCGGGGGGTGCGCATCAGAAATCCCGACTGAATAAGATATGGCTCCACAACATCTTCCAAAGTGCCGCGCTCCTCTCCAATCGCAGCGGCAAGACTGTCAACACCGACTGGACCGCCATCGAATTTTTCCATAATGGCAAGCAACAAACGCCGATCTAACGCATCGAGACCAAAACCATCGACCTCGAGCAAATCAAGTGCACTGTCGGCAATCTCACTGCTGATCGCGCCATCTGCCTTAACCTGGGCGTAATCACGGACTCGACGCAATAATCGATTGGCGATACGCGGCGTACCACGGCTGCGCCTAGCAATGGCATCAACACCATCGGCATCGCTAGGAACAGCGAGGATGCGTGCCGAGCGCTCGACAATCATTGCCAGCTCCGAGGGCTGATAAAACTCCAAACGCTGGACAATGCCAAAACGGTCGCGCAACGGAGCCGTCAGCAGGCCAGCACGAGTCGTGGCGCCGACCAGAGTAAACGGTGGCAGATTCAACTTTATTGAGCGAGCGGCTGGACCATCACCGATGATGATGTCCAGCTGATAATCCTCAAGTGCCGGGTAAAGAATCTCCTCTACCGCTGGACTCAAACGGTGAATCTCGTCTACGAAAAGCACATCGTGTGGCTCAAGGTTGGTTAGGATCGCTGCTAGATCCCCCGCCTTCTCCAAAACCGGGCCGGAAGTCTGGCGCAGGTTCGCGCCCATCTCGTGGGCCAGAATATGGGCCAATGTGGTCTTGCCCAAACCCGGCGGACCAAATACCAGAACGTGATCAAGCGCCTCCGCTCGACCTTTGGCGGCGGCGATAAAAATCTCCAACTGCTCACGCACCTTTGGTTGGCCAATAAAGTCATCCAGACGTAACGGTCGCAGGCTGTGGTCCAACACCTGCTCCTGAGAAGAATCGTCCTGATGGGTTGGGTCTATCACCGGGTCGTGGCTACTCATTTCGTGTCTCCAGAAAGCACCTTGAGTGCCTCACGAATGAGAGATTCAACAGCCGAACCACCGTCTGTATCAACTGAACGTACGACACGACCCGCCTCAGCTGCGCGGTATCCTAAGGCGACCAAAGCACTGACCGCGTCCTGCTGGGGGGTTAACCCGGCACCCAACAGGTCGGTACCAGAATCACCAATGTTATCAAGCCGATCACGTAATTCAATGACCAGACGTTCAGCGGTCTTGCGGCCAATGCCGGGCACCCGAATTAGTTGCGCAACATCACCAGCACTGATACAGGCAACCAGATCATCCGCTGTCAGTCCAGAAAGGATTGCCAATGCGACCCGTGGCCCAACGCCGCTGGTCTTCAGCAATATACGGAATAGGTCGCGCTGGCGCCGGTCAGTAAAGCCAAACAGTAGGTGAGCATCATCACGTATCGCCAGGTGTGTATACAATGAAACGCTGGCGCCGATCTCTGGCAGATTGTAAAAGGCGGTCATCGGCGCTTCCAGTTCATAGGCAATGCCCCTTACATCAACCATCAATTGTGGCGGCTGCTTATGTACCAACGTACCGCTGACCTGGCCGATCATCGTCTCACCCCGCCAGAGCCATGATTCACCAGTTCGGACATGGCTGATTCCTGGCGTTTGCGAACTTGCGCCAGGTGCACATGACAGATTGCACAAGCCAATGCATCGGCAGCATCCTGTGGCGGCTTGCGATCCAGACCCAACAGAACTCTCACCATGTGCTGTACCTGCTGTTTACTGGCTCGGCCAGTGCCCGTAATTGAGCGCTTGATCTCCAAAGCGCTGTATTCACCAATCTCCAACTCATTATGCGCCAAGGCCACAAGAGCGCTGCCGCGAGCCTGCCCCAATACCAGTGCAGAGCGCGGATTGGTTGCCATGAACACTTTCTCAATGGCGCCTGCCGTGGGTCGGTACTGATCGATAGCATCGCGTATACGACCGTGAATTGTCACCAGACGGGGTCCCAGTGGGCCATCGCCGGTACGCACACACTCGCTGAAAATATGGTGCAGGGACTGGCCACGCGCCTCCACCACCCCGATACCTGTGACCCGGGAGCCTGGATCAATACCAATAACCCTGATGTTTTCCACGGGCATACCGTGCCAGGTTATCAGCCCGGCGCCACCATCTCCTCGGGGAAACTGGCATTGGTAAACACGTCCTGTACATCGTCCATCTCTTCTAGGGCGTCTACCAGACTCACAACTTTCTGGGCATCATCGCCCTCAAGTTCAGTTTCTGTCGCTGGCCGCTGCACTACCTGAGCTATCTCTGGCTCCAAGCCCTGCCGTGCTAGCGCGGCGCGAACGGTGTCAAATAGTTCCGGAGTTGTGATCACCTCGATCGATCCGTCTAGCGCGGTTTCCACTTCCTCAGCTCCGGCAGCAACGACCACCTCCATGACAGCCTCTTCATCCGCTGTGGGCGCAAAAACAAATAGTCCGATCTTGCTGAATAGATAGGCGACCGAACCTTCGGTGCCCAGATTACCGCCATGCTTGCTGAAAAGATGGCGAACCTCTCCTACCGTCCGGTTACGATTATCGGTAGTGCAGTCAACCAGCACGGCCACGCCTCCATGAGCATAGCCCTCATAACGCACCTCTTCGTAAGACAGTCCCTCAAGCTCTCCAGTACCGCGCTTGATCGCGCGGTCAACAGTATCTCGAGTCATGTTTCCAGCGAGCGCTTTTTCCACTGCAGTCCGCAAACGAGAATTAGATGCGCTATCACCTCCACCCGCACGGGCAGCCACGGTGATCTCCCGGATCAGCTTGGTAAACAACTTGCCACGCTTGGCGTCCTGGGCCGCCTTGCGAAACTTGATATTGGCCCATTTGCTGTGTCCGGCCATCTTGGTCGCCTCTTCTTGGGTCTAATTGCCTGATCAGTACTAAGTTAACGGCGTGATTACACCTGCTCTGCAATCACCTGCGCCAGCGCGGCCCGATTTGTCCATGACCACAGGGTATGTTCTGCCACTGCCAGATCTTCCCAACAGCTTTGATCATGCTCGCACGAGTCTAACTTGATGGGACACCGTGCCGGGAGTTCCAGTGAGAAAAAATGCTCAATATTCTCCACCACGCCCGGACCATACCAGTGGCGGTACTCAGGCAGGATATGAAAGGATTGGCTGAAACCCCAGTCACGCCAGCCCGAAGCCCTCTCGAGGCCGGTCTCTTCAAACACTTCACGGCGCGCTGCCTGGGCAGGGGTTTCACCACCCCAGTTCAGACCACCCGTCACGGATTGCCAAAAACCGCTTCGTATCCGCTGCAAGAGTAATGTCTCGCCGGCCACAGTATAGATAACTACCAGGACCGATTCCGGCCGCTTACCGCGTGCCGGCGGCAACAAAGCCTTCGCACTCACTCCATCGCCGTCCCGTCGGGGCGCTGCGGAGTAGCACGACGAAGGCCCAGCTCCCGCAACTGATCATTGTCGACATCGCCCGGAGCTTCGGTCAACAAACAGGATGCCTTTTGCGTTTTGGGGAATGCAATCACATCGCGTATCGAGCTTTCACCCGCCACCATCGAAACAATCCGGTCGATACCGAAAGCGATTCCGCCATGCGGCGGTGCCCCGTATCGCAGTGCATCAAGCAAAAAACCAAAACGGGTTTGCGCCTGCGCCTCATCAAGACCTAAAGCTGCAAAAACTTGCTGCTGAACTGCCCTTTGATGAATACGGATTGAGCCGCCGCCAATCTCGGTGCCATTGAGCACCATGTCATAGGCGCGCGATCGCACAGCTCCTGGATCGGTCTGCAGATGATCCACATCTTCGGTGTGCGGCGCCGTAAACGGATGATGAAGCGCCACCCAGCGTCCGGCTGCGGCATCTTCTTCAAGCAGTGGAAAATCAACCACCCAAAGCGGCTGCCAGCCTGGCGTAACGAGATCAAGATCATGGCCAAGACGTATCCGAAGCGCGCTAAGCGCATCGTTGACGACCCGCTCGCGGTCTGCGCCAAAAAACAGCAGATCGCCATCTTCGGCGCCAACGCGGTCGAGCAGTTCGCTAACTACGGTTTCGGGCAGGAATTTCAGTATCGGCGACTGCAACCCGCCGACGCCATCACTGATATTGTTGACCTTGATATAGGCCAGCCCGCCGGCACCGAACTGTTTAACTAGCTCGGTATAACTATCGATCTGCTGGCGACTGAGGGAGGCACCGCCCGGAACCCGCAACACGGCTACCCGACTCCCAGGCGTACTGGCTGGACCCGCAAATACCTTAAATTCAACCTCAGCCATCAGATCCGCCACATCAAGAAGTTCCAGCGGGATACGAAGATCTGGCCGATCAGTACCAAAACGACGGACGGACTCTGAATAAGTGAGCTTTGGGAGCGGATCTGGCAGATCGATTTTTAAAACGCTTGAGAAGACTTCACGCATCATGCCTTCCATAGCGCTCATAACGTCTGCTTCATCAATGAAGGACATCTCGATATCAAGCTGGGTGAATTCGGGTTGACGATCAGCCCTTAGGTCTTCATCACGGAAACATCGAGCGACCTGGTAATAACGCTCGAATCCCGACACCATCAACATTTGCTTGAACAATTGCGGCGACTGGGGCAGTGCAAAAAACTGACCGGGCTGCACCCGACTCGGTACCAGGTAGTCACGCGCCCCCTCAGGGGTAGACCGGGTCAGCACCGGGGTTTCTATCTCAACAAAATCCCGATCATCAAGATAATCACGTAATGCCCGTATCAAGCGATGACGCAACCGCAGGTTGCGTTGCATACGTTCGCTGCGAAGATCCAAATAACGGTAACGCAAGCGCACCGCTTCACCGGTTTCGGTGTCCTCGATCTGGAAAGGCAGGGGGTCGGCACTATTTAGGATAGTGAGTTCCAGCCCTAATATTTCGACAGCACCAGTCGGTAGATCTGGGTTATGGGTACCTTCCGGGCGTAAGCGAGCTT
>CAUZJT010000012.1:0-37284 GCA_963580215.1 Gammaproteobacteria bacterium | reverse complement strand
GCACCTGCAGTGTGATCTTTGTTATAGGGCTAGTAGTTTGCGCAGTTTCAAATGCTAACTGTGAAAGAGATAATAAATGTTGAGTGTCTCGGCAAGGCCGGGTGAGTGGCACCGGGATTTTTATCAGCGGACCCTTGGCACCGGCCAGGCACCAGTGAAGGTGTTCGACCAGAATATGGTGTTGGCATAGATAACTTTCCAGGCGCACCAGCAAGCGCTCAATAAAGGGAAGCAAAAGCGGGGTTTCGACGCCTTCTGCTGGTAATGTAGCGCTTCGTGTAAATTTTGGCGGGAGTGTAAAAAAGGCTTGTGGGTCCGGGGCTTGACCCAGTAGCTTATCCAGGCGGCCCACTATGTCTGGTCCCAGACGTCGTGCCAGGCCATTGCGTGGCAGACGCTGTAGGTCGCCTATAGTCCTGATGCCAAGCTGCATCAGCAGTCGATGCTGTTTTGGATGCGTTGCCAGCATCTGCGCTGGCAGAGTGCGCACTGCGGTATTCAGTTTGCTTTGACTGGTAACGCAAATTGATTTTCCCGCATGAGCGCACAGCAGTGCACTGGCCGGTGTCGGCATCAGCGCGATACAAGGCAGCAGAGCTTTATCGGTAATCCAGGAGCGAATCTGCCCCAGTAATGATCGGGCGCCGCCATAAAGTCGCAAACTGCCGGCGATATCGAGCAGCAAGCTGTCTTTAAGCACGGTAATGGCGGGTGTCCAGCACGCTGCTTTGATCGCAAATTGTGTTAGCTGTGCCTTCTCTACCGCGGTATCCCGGGCTACCGCTTTGAGTGCAGGCGCCAGGGTCTGAGCCACGGCTAATGTCATGCCGGGGCGTACACCATTTTTCTGTGCCTCCTGGTTTGGAGTAACTATTTGTTGCGTCTGACCCTGTTGTTCATAAACTGCAATTGCCTGACTATTGTTGCCATGTCCAAGAGACTCCAGTGGCAGATATGGCAGGTATATGGCGAGCCACAGGTGATCAGGGCGAGCAACTGATTCGACAGAAGCGTGAGCCGGCAGTAGGCTGTGCACTAGGGATGGACTGCTGCCAGAAGCTTTCCTTCCAGAGGCGCTTTTTTGCTGATATACCCCCACTGTCAGGTCGACACGACCGATACGGTAGGTGCCGTTTGGCGCTGTACCAGCAATCCTTGGCGCAATGGCCCGCCACGACATTTAATAATGTCAATGTAAACGCCGTTCGCAGTGTGCCGGCAGTGCAGGCGTAAAGCTGCCATGCTGTGAGAGTCTGCTCCATAGTGATTTTGAAAACAGATTCCCAGTGTCTGCCCATGCTCGGCTGCAAGTTGTAGTCGTCGTGTGGCTGCGCGCTGTAGTTTGCCCGACCAGAAAAGCACAGCGCTGCAGGCTCGGGAGCGCAGTGATTGCTCTGCTGACCACAATACATCGGTGCTGCCGGCAGCACGTATGAGCAGTATTTTTGACAGATCCAAGCCGTTTTGGTGCAGGCCGGGTGCATAAGGAATCGCCGGTGGCGTGACCCAGGCCTGCCAGGGCCTTTGTGGCGCCAGTGTTGCGAGGGCCGGCAATAACAGCCACAAGGGGCTGTACGTGACATCTTCTACCAGGATCTCAGTCAGCGTGCCTACTGGCCAACCAGCATCTGGCAGGTGTTGATCCAGCACGGAAAAACCAGTTGCGATGGTACGTCCTGGCGCAGATATTTTCGAGCCACGCCAGATATCCCGCCGCTGCAGGCAGGATTCCAGACTCACGGCAGAGTATCGTTGCGTATGATGCCTACCCCGATCCCCTCAATCACCAGAGACTGTTGCCGCAGGTCAATTCGTACAGCGGTGAAGTCGGGATTTTTCGGTAGTAGGGTAACCACGTTGCCACGACGGCGGAACTGCTTAACGGTAACCTCGTCGTCCAGTCGGGCAACGACGATCTGACCATTGATGGCTTCTTGGCTGCGGTGTACTGCCAGCAGATCGCGGTTGAGAATGCCGGCATCACGCATGCTCATACCGCGTACCCGTAGCAAATAGTCGGCCTTGGGGCTGAATAACCTGGGTGGCAGGGGGTAGTGATCCTCAATATGCTCAGTTGCCAGAATTGGATTACCAGCAGCGACTTCGCCTATCACTGGTACCCCGGACGGTGCCAGCACCCGGATGCCGCGTGAAGCGCCCGACCGCAACTCGATAGCACCCTTGCGGGCTAGCGTTCGCAGGTGCTCTTCGGCTGCGTTGGCCGAGCGAAAACCCAATTGTTTCGCAATTTCGGCCCGGGTAGGAGGCATGCCCGTGGCATCGACAAAAGCCTGTATGCATTCAAGTACCTGCAACTGTCGGGCAGTGAGTGGCTGGTTCATAGCAGCCTCTGGCGTGGAAAGGGGTTTCTCATATACTGTGATTATATACAGTTATTTTTTGAAATTGTCTAGTCTTATCCTGAGCGGCTTCCCGGTCAGACTGCGGTCTTTGCCGGAAGTTAAACCTCAATAGCAGGGGTGTTCACCCAAAATCGGCTTTCTTTCCCCATGTTTTTGGCCATTTTGGATTTGCATACTGATCCGATAAACTCAACTGCCCCTCCTTTGTATTTTTAATTGCATTGAATAAGATTCTTACTGTGGTTCACCAACAGGCCTCGACCCCGGGCCTACTTGGCAAAGTGCTAATGGCGCGCGGCTTTGATCTCGATCGGTGTTGTCCGTGCGTTGGAGACCCTTTGCCTCAGGATCTTGCTGGCTATGATGCGGTAGTTGTGTTCGGTGGGCCACAAAGTGCGACAGATGATGGCGATCCGGGAATTCGGGCCGAGTTAGACTGGTTGGAGTCTGTGGTTATTCCCAGCGATGTCCCGACCCTGGGAATATGCCTTGGCGCTCAGGAACTCGCCCGGGTTCTGGGAGCAAAAGTTGGGCCTCGTGGCGATGGGTTAGTCGAAATAGGATATTGGGAAGTGTCCCCGACCAAAGATGGAAAACCATTTCTTTTAAAGCCCACCGTGTTTTACCAGTGGCATTCAGAGACTTTCGATATACCCCCGGATGCGGTTCATCTTGCGGGAAATGACGCCTTTAACGGGCAAGCATTCTCTTTTGGTGATCATGTATTTGGCATTGAGTTTCATCCCGAGATCACTCGGGAAATGATCAATCACTGGTGTACCTCTGAACGAGGCGAACCGAAACTAGCGTTGCCCGGCGCCCAATCGCATATTGAGCAGCTGACGGACCATGCCCGTTATGCACATGATGCGCGCCAATGGTTGGATCACTTCCTCGATCAGTGCTTTCTGGTGGCCAAGCCAGAGATAGCAGGTTCGCCTGCATCAAGCGCCTGAGGGTTTAGCGTTTGGAGTTGGTCAACCCCGCCAGCGTACTCGGGCAAAAAATCCTGAGAGTGAGTCAAGACAGTGCTCAGGCCGCTTTTTCCAGCACCAAGATTACAATAGCGATGCTCAATAGCGCTACCCCGGTAATTTCGATTCGGCTGACTTTTTCTCGAAATATCAGCACCGAAACCAGGAAGGTAAAGATCAGTTCGATCTGGCCTAACGCCCGAATGTAAGCCGCGTGGGTTAGTGTAAATGCTGCGAACCAGCAGATGGAGGCAGCCCATCCGGCAAAACCCACACCAATACAGATTGGCCAATGCTTAAGTGTCCGGGTGATCTGCCCGCGCTGAAAAAGGCGCAGCCAAATCAGTAGTATCAGGCTCTGTATTGTGATCGCCACAGCCAGGGTGTAGGCGGAGCGAATCAGCAAACCGCCTTCCTCCAGCGAAAGCACGGCGCCACGAAACAAGACCGAAGATAATCCAAGCATGAGGCCGCAGGCGAGACCGACCAGAGTGACTTTTTGACCGAGGCTGGCGAGCAGTTTAGAAAAAGAAATCCGGGATTTTCCGAGCGTCATGATCATAATCCCGACAAAGGCAATGAGGATCGCAATCAGAGCCTGACCAGAGATGCTTTCTTGTAGTAGCAGCGCTTCGAGCAATACCACCTGGACCACTTCGGTTTTCGATAATGCCGTACCAACTGTAAAATTTGATAATGAAAAAAGCCACATCAGCAAGAACGTAAAGATGATTTGAGTAATAGACCCGCCAATAACCCAGCCAACGAATGCAGGATTTGCGGCGGGGGTGCTCATCTCGAACCCGACGACCAAGACGGCAAGCCAGAGAAAAGAAAAGGGGAGAGCGTAAAGAAAGCGAACCGATGCGGCGCCAAGATCGGTGAGTTCAGACTTTAAGTGGCGCTGCACTGCGGAGCGCAGGTTCTGAAAAAACGCGGCGGCGATCGTGATAGGAATCCAAAGCATTGTTATCAGTCTTGTAATAGGTGACGAGGGTACTTTCCACAAATCGAGCATCACAGGGTTGCTGGCCCCGATTTGTTGGTGGGCGAAATTTCTGTTAGTTTAAGTCGCGGTTCAAATATCGTTTGCTTATACAGATTAAAACAATGGAACGCTCTTGGGGGGCAAAAGAGAAATGAACGATTCTGTGGTGAAAGAGGCGGGCGCTGACAAAAACAAGCGCTCAGATAAAAGAGGCTGGAGTTTGGTCTGGACTGTCTTTTTAGCAATTTTGGTTGGGCTGCTAGCTGCTAGTTTCGCCAAACTGCTTCTGATTTCGATTAATTTTACTGAGACCTTCATCCACCAAGGCCTTTTGTTTAACTTTGATGGCAGCCCGCTCATGGATCTTGCGAAAACTGAGGGGATAGAAAATGCCAAGCTCAGGCCGTTTAATGTGGTTGTTATGGTGATTTTCGGGCTTATCGTGGGCTGCATGACTTATTACCTGATGCCAAACCGTGCTAACCGCGGGTTATCGCATGTGATTGAAGATGTGCATTTTAATCAGGGACATACAGGGGTCAAAGAGGGGTTGGCTGTGGGTGCGATCAGCGCTGTTTCGATTGGGGCTGGCGCATCGGTAGGACGATTCGGGCCAGCTGTTCATCTGGGGGCTGCGGCAGCCTCTGGTTTGGGTTCGATTTTTAAGATGAGCAAACGCGAACGGGCTACACTGAGTTGCGCTGGTATTGCGGCCGCAATTTCAGCTTCATTCCTGTCTCCGATTGCTGCGATTATCTTTGTGCAGGAGGTGGTCCTGCGGCAATGGAAAATCCATCAATTTATTCCAATAGCCACTGCTGCTGTCGTGGCAAAAGAGTTGGCATTTGTACTGGATGTCCATTTTGTCATTCCCGTACCGCCTATGCCAAATGACGTGCAACTCTTCGAGCTTAAATATTTTGCTCTCGTAGGCCTGTTGGCCGGGGGCTTGGCGATAGCGTTTAATCGTGCGTTGCCGGCCGCAACAGCGTTCGTTGCCAAGCATCTAAAAGTTGATAATAGAATTAAGCCCGCGATAGGAGCGCTAATTTTGGCCGCCATGGGATTTTACTACCCCTCTATATTGGGTCTAGGGGGTTACGAAACACAGCTGGCGGTAGCAGGGGGGATCGCGATATCGCTCTGCGTGATTTTGTTGGCGCTAAAATTTTTTGCTACTGTGGCAAGCTTTTCCTTCGGGTTTAACGGCGGTATATTTGGCCCAAGTTTGTTCATGGGTGCGATGCTGGGATCTGCTGTTGGGCTGATTCTGCAAGAATCTGGAGCTGATATCACGAGTATTTCTCTTTATGCGCTTGCCGGTATGGGGGCCATGGTTGCAGGTGTAACCGGAGCCGTGATGTCTGCCATCATTGTCATGATCGAGATGACCGATGGGGTAGCGACAGCGCGCCCGTTGATTTTCGCCGTGACTTTTGCCTACGTCGTGATCTACCTCGCTTCGGAGAATTCTCTGTTAGTCAGGCAATTAAGAAGCCGAGGGAAGAATCCTTGGGGCAAGAAGAATTGACAAGATAATGGTATTAGGCATTGGCCGCACCACATAACCATTCCATGGGGGCCAACTAAAGTCTAGAACGTTCTAAAAATAAGCTGATATAGGATGAGCAAGAGCCTATTTCTGTGGGAAACTGAACGAAGGTGTCGGTTCCAGAAAATGTTTTTAGGACTCCGATTAAAAGCTATAGAACCTAAGGCTGGATGGTAGCGCTAAAAGAGTTGATGCTTGGTAAGATAAAGAACCAAGAGTTGATGTAAGATAGCTTTGAGTTGAATCAAAGGTCCAAGTTGGCATACTATTGCGTTGAATAAGCGAAGAACTTTATCTGACCACTGGTTTCTTGCCGAAGGATCAATCTTGCCGGTTGCTTCAACATTACGGATTTTTCGGTAAATAATATGTTCTGTGATGCTGAAAAATTTTTTCAGCATCACCAAGAAAGTTGCTTTTCACTAATAACGACTGATTTTTATAAACGTTAAAATGGTGTTCTGGATTTCGAGATTAATCTTAACCAGAGCCACCGTTTAATTACATTCCAAGGAGATCAAGATGGCTAAAAGCCTTGATAGTGCTGTCGCCCCGAAGGAGCGAATAAATATTGTATATCAGCCGGCTACGGGCGGGCGAAAAGAGGAAATCGAATTACCGCTCAAGCTCATGGTGCTTGGCGACTTCAATGGTTCGAAAGAAACTCCGTTTTCGGATAGGGAGCCAACCGAGATCTCCAGCCCAACCGTGAGCGGCGTGATGGCTGCCATGGATGTTTCGGCTGAGTACTCAGTTCCGAACACGCTGACTGGTGAAGGCGAGATCGCTGTAAAACTTGACTTTACCTCTACCAAGGATCTTTCGCCGGCAGCAGTAATCGACCAAGTCCCCGAACTGAAACAGATGCTGGGACTCAGAGATGCATTAAAAGCTCTGCGGGCGCCAATAGGTAACTCATCTGAGTTTAGAAAGTTGATTGACGAAAAAGTCTCTCAACAAAAATAAATTGATGAACCTATTCGAATAAATATTTAGAGGATTAAGATAATGGCAAAAACAGATGTTACTGACGAAATTCTTGATGCTTCTGGTCTGACACTACCAGACGATGTCGTAGGCTTTGCGAAAAACGCAGTATCTTCTTTGATCACCCGAGCAATAGCTCAGGAAAACGGCGCTAGCCGAGTTGATCGGCGATTTGTGGATGCGGCGATCGCAGAACTCGACAAGAAAATAGGTGAACAGCTCGATGCGATAATTCACCACGATGATTTCAAGGCGATCGAATCAGCGTGGCGTCAACTGGATTTTCTGGTTTCTGGTACCAATTTCAGAGAAAACATAAAGATTCAAGTGTTGGATGTCACAAAAAAGGAGTTGATTGCTGACTTCGAAGATGCTGCCGAGATAACAGATAGCACATTGCACAAGTTGGTGTACACAAATGAGTATGGCCAGTTTGGCGGTGAGCCGGTGGGCGCTATCATCGGAGGCTATTATTTCGGACCCGGAGAAAAAGACTGTGAATTGATGCGGTGCCTTGCTAACGTGAGCAATATGTCCCATGCACCTTTGATCGCGTCGGCGGATGCATCATTTGTAGGCTTAGATTCTTGGTCGGACCTTTACAAGCTGAAAGATCTTGAGTCGGTCTTCGACTCACCAAAGTATCGATCCTGGAACGGCCTACGTACCTCAGAGGATTCGCGGAACATTTGCTTGACTTTACCAAGATTCTTGCTGCGAACGCCCTATGGCACGCAAAATGAAATCTCAGAGTTTGATTATGAAGAAGACGCGGCTGCCAATGATAACTTTTGCTGGGGAAACGCGGCATTCGCCCTAGCAGGCCGCGTAGTCGATTCCTTTGCCAAGTATCGTTGGTGTCCGAATATCATAGGTCCCAAGAGCGGTGGGGCTGTAACTAACCTGCCGTCCTATATGTATGATCAAGACGGACAATTCTTCGTTTCAGGCCCGGTTGAAATTCCTATCTCTGATCGTAGAGAGTATGAGTTCAGTAATCTCGGGTTTGCGCCACTGACACTGCGCAAGGGCACGGATAACGCCTCATTCTTCTCGGCAAACTCAATCCAGAAGGCGAAGTTCTTCGGCTCCGACCCAGGAGCACGACAGGCAGAGCTAAATTACAAATTGGGAACTCAATTGCCGTATCTCTTTGTTGTCACCCGTTTAGCTCACTATCTCAAAGTGTTGCAAAGAGAGAACCTAGGCGGATGGGTTTCTCGGGGCGATATTGAAGCGGAACTTAATCGTTGGATTCGTAACTATGTTGCAGACCAGGAAAATGTGCCTTCTGTGATGAGAAGTTCGCGTCCACTCCGAAATGCCAAGATTGAGGTCTCCGAGCATCCCTCAAGCGCCGGCTGGTACTCGATCAGTATGCAAGTTACCCCGCACTTCAAGTTTATGGGTGCAAACTTTACATTGTCTCTGACTGGATCTGTCGAAGCGGGAGCAGGCGAGGGCGTGGAAGCTGCAGGGTAAGTGACACCTAACTAACTGAGGGTGTCTTGGATACCCATCGTGCGTAAGGCGCGATGGGTATTACAATATACAGTCAGGATTGGCAATAAACTGCCTCCCTTGATAAACGATCATTAATTATAAATGTAGGAGAAATCATGGCGTACAATATTTACTTGGAGATCGCAGATGTTACGGACGGCGCCAATACAGAGGATAGTATCGGGCAGTTCGCTGTTGCTGAGCACGAGGATGAAATCACTGTACTGGAGTTTCGCTGGGGCATGAGTATCCCGACCGACGGGCTGTCAGGGCAGATTACCGGCAATCGCCGGCACGAGCACCTGACGATCAAGAAGCACCTTGATAAGTCCTCGCCTTTGCTCGCGCAGGCGTTGACTAATCCAACACCACTTGAGCTGACTTTTTCGTTCTTCCGCCCAGGCGATATTGGTGGTGAGGGCGATCCGGAGCCATTTTACGAGATTGTTCTCGAAGGATCCAAAGTGGTGGCAGTAAAGGTGACCTCGCCGGATATTCTAGATCCTGCAAACGATAATATGCCCGTCTATGAGCACGTCACGTTTGCTTATAATAAGGTGACTGCATCTCATGAACCTGGCGGCACCGAGTTTGTGGATACCTGGACTGGTGAGTAAACAGTCTTTCCAGTGAAGTTTCAGGCCGGGGGTTCGTCAACCTCCGGCTTGCACGTGCAGTAATGAGACTCGAACTCGAAACGTTATTGCTCTGTCCTTCAGGGGCCAGGCTGACTGTCTGAATCTTGGAATTAAGAGCTTTATTATGTGGAAAAGACTACTGGCCGGTGTACTATGTTGCCTCCTCTTGTCGGGCTGTATCACCCGACCCGTAGAGGTTACGAACACTGTTAAACTGACCCAGGTAACCGCAGGCAACCTACCTGCCCAGGCCGGGGCCATCACTGTCGAGATTGATGCCCATGAAGACCTGAACTGGTTTGAAAATACCAGCAACGGGCTGACCCTTGCTTTCATGCAGGCGAACTCGCGCCAGGTAATTTCACAGCTGGCGAAAAGTCCTTTGGGCCTCCAGCAGATTCTCGAGGGGACCATTACCGATCCGTCGATCGTTCAAACCGATACATTCTTGATCCAGCCAGGAACGCAACTGACCGTGCCAGTGGCACGTGCCGAAATGGGTAAGTATTTTGTAATTGTTGCGGGTTACTTTAGTTTGAATCCAACCAAGTCGATGCTGGTATTTGATACCTCCTTGTATCTCGATCGAACGTATCACCTCGATCCTTTTGCGTTATTTCATACAGACACGCCGATGTATGCGCCTAACGAGTTGATTCATCTTAGTCTCGATCAGACAGAAATTAATAAGGAAGAAACAGTGTCTTCGGTCTTCTGGCTCGAAGGGAAGGGTTTGTTTGGAAATCTCTTTTACGGAATTTAGCTTTTTTGATGCTGCCCAAATTAATATTGAATAATTGTGCGGCCACTTCGGGGCCCTAGAGGATCACAAACATGAACTATGGAAGGCAGCCTAGGTGGTTTTCTGGACAGTTTCTGGAGTCGCAGCACCTTCAGTACCTGACCATGCGTACGGAATCACTCCTTGGTACCACACTCACAATGGTGCCACAAGAGGTCTATGGCTTTGCAAGCCTTGAGATGGATAACAGCTTGCTTCAATCCGGCACGTTGCGCCTCTCATCTATGGCGGCGGTCACCCAGGATGGATCGCTTATCCAATATCCCGGTAACAGTCGGGTGCCCGATTTGAGTTTCATCGATCAATGGCGAAATCCAAAAGACCCCCTGGATATTTATATTGGTATCCGGCGCTATAGCCCCTCGGCACCGAACGTTAGTGATGATAATTCTGGGCGAAGCCGGCTAAGTTCTTCTTTGGAGATGTTCGACTACAACGACGCAGATAGGTCCGTTAAGATCGAACTACTAGAGTTGGATGTTAGGTTTTTTACCTCAGACGATCTCTCGGAAGGTTCCGACTACGAGAAACTTCAGTGTGCTCGGTTGGTGAACCAGGATGGAGTAATACAGCACGATAAAGAATTCTCTTTTGCCGCCACGAATTTGCATGCTTCCCCGGTCCTCAAAGGATACGTTGAGGAATTCTATGATGCGGTAATGATTGCCGTTAGAAAGTTAGAAGAGATCAAAAGCTCTTTTAACGGCGAATCCCAGGAGTACGGTAGGCGGGAGGCACGAATGATGGCTGGAATTCAGGCTCTAAGCGAATGTACCGCGAGCATGCACCACCTCTTAAGCGGCCCGTTTTTACATCCGTCGCTTATCTTCCAACCAATTGTTGTGCTGATTGCTCGGTTGAGTGTTTTCTCTGCTCACATAGATGTCACTGGTAGTTACCGTGGTGGATCAGCTGAGAACCTAAAGTACAACCATAGCGATCAAGGCGTGTGCTTTAAGCGGGCTATGGAGATTCTCCCGATGCTACTTGATGAGTTAGCACCGAGTCCCCGCCTGGTGGTGCCGTTCGTCACACTAGACAAAGATCGGTTGTATACAGAAGTACCGGCTCATTTCTTCGGTGAGTCGACGGATTATTTCCTGTTGATTGAATCAAAAGATAGCGACAACTCGTGGTTGGCAGAGTTTCAGCATCGCGTAAAAATAGCGGCTCAGGACGATATCGCTAATCTGACTAAACATTCTCTTTCGGGAGTGCCGTCCCGCCTTTCGCCTACGAGGCCGTCGGGGGCACCGATTCGGGAAAATGCAATCTACATAAAGCTCAGCCCAGATAACGATCTGTGGCGAAAGATCGAGGAGAAGAAGGGAATCTCGATTGAGTGGAAGCAGATTCCTGAAGGGATAACCATTGAGTTGGTTGCGGTCCAGCGCTAGGGATTCATTCAGATGCTGTTAATTCAATGTTTCCAGTCAGTGGTAAGTCTTGTAGAGAATCTTGCGCATCTGGACAAAGAAGAAATAGTAGTAAGCCCGCTAAGAAACTCATTCGTCGAAGCGATAAATGCCTCGGTGAGGATTGCATCCGAAGAGGGTTTTAAGGAGCGGCAGATTGAATCGGCGAAATTCGCTTATGCGGTGATGATAGATGAGGTAATGCTGACTAGATCTGAAATTATAGAATTGGAGTGGAAAACCAACCTCCTGCAAGAAAAGTTCTTCGGCACGATTACAGGCGGGGATCGGGTTTTCTCACAGATGCGCGAATCATTGGACCCGCTACCTGCAAACTACGATATTCAATTGGTTTATCTTAATTGCCTGGATTCGGGCCTGGTTGCCTCCTTGCATAAGGATTCAACAAGTGTCGATGCTGTGAAATACCGCCTTAGGGAGTCGATCCAGATGACACGACGGACTATGATCAATCCGGACCGGCTTTGTCCTAGCGCTTATCATGGCCTAGGCGAGAAAGGTACTGTTAAGCGCCACCCAAGAAGGAGTGGCCTGGTCACCGTGAACTTGATAGGTCTAATAGGGCTGGTTGGAGTTTATTTATATTTTTCTCAAACGATCGAGAAAACATTGACTGTGACGGCCGATTCAACCTTTCTCGGACAAACCGATCAGAGTGAATCCACTGAGGTCAAACCGCCTAATCAATTGATGGAGTTGATCCAGAGTATGAGTTCGGGGATATTTGGCGAATCTCCTGAAGAATGAATGGTCGGGACCTTCATCTCGCTCGAGACAAAGGGCGAAAGACCAGAGTTAGATCTTTTTCAGTGAGACACTAGAACAAAGCAATGAAAGTTTTTAAATGGATCCTAATTACGCTCCTAGTTCTCGCGATAGCATTCGGGATTATTGTGGTTTCGTTGGGTCTGGGTTATCCACAGGAGCTTGCACTTCGCTGGGCTGCTTATTTTCTTATTACAGTCATTGGTTTCTTTATTCTTAGGCGAATTATTAATCGCTGGCGAGCGAAGCAGCGGGCAAAAAAACTCTTAGACCTGAAAGAGCGTGACAAGTCACTTTGGTCATCACTCGGATTTTCCCGCGACGCAGATCAGGATCGTTTCCGGATATTGCAGAAGACTCTGCGAAAGCGGATTGGACGTGGTGGGGAGTACCACGTGCCATGGTTCATAGAGCTCGAGTGCGATACAGGTGATTTCAGAAGATACCTAAAGCAAAACAGTAACAACGCAGCGCTAGACCTCAGTCCAGATGTATCTTCAGGTTCCGCGATCGATATCGATATTGTTGATTCGTTCCTGTGCTTGTCCTGTTCAAAGGAGATCACGAATCAAGAGGAAGGGGGCAGCACTTGGCGCGATCTGCTTGAGGGGCTGAACAAATATCGAGATCAACAACCTGTTGATGGCGTCATTGTGTCTTTGCCGGTTCAGTTCCTCTTGGAGTCTGAAGATCGGGTCACCGATACTGGCCGGTCTGTCAACGAGTTGATTCAAAACGCGATGAGAACCTTTCGGATGCAAATCCCAGTGTTCCTGGTCGTTACGGATTTATGGCGAATCGACGGGTTTGAACCTTTTACCGCTTTGTTGTCAGAGCGCGAGAAGGAGCAGGCTCTGGGCCTGGGTTTTGGCCGGAGCGATCAACAGCTATTTGAGATGGATGAGGGGTTCGCGCAGTTCTCACAGCAGTTGTGTGGCAACCTTTTACGCGTAATCGAAAGCAAGATTGCACTGAATATTGCTGAGGTCGCTGATCACAGCGTTTCTAACGCAGCGTTAATGAGACTCACGACGGAGATTGGGCGCCTTCAGAAGGGGGTTGAGATTCTGGTCAAGGCGGTATCTGGGAGCATCTTGCAGAAAGTGCGCCCGAGTTTTCGCGGGGTTTACTTATTTAGTTTTCCACCACGCACAAACCCCGCCGATCAGGCCCCCGCTGACCAGTCCGTCTTCAACTCTGAACTTCTTCGGAAAATTCTCCCAAAAGAGAGTGGCGCCTCAACCACACTGGAATTTGCAGAACGTCTTTTCATTGGAGCCCGTCGAAAAGTTTTCAGTCGGGTCGCGATAATTTGGATTGTGATCGTTGGAGCCATCTTCCTTGACGGGGCGCTCGATCTGCAGTCAATGGACTTGGTTAGGAAGGATTCTATTGCGCTAAGGCCGGTCAAGGTCGCCGATTATGAGATCAACACGCTAAATCAGCTGGATCACAAGCGTAAGATTATTAGCCGCCTTGAGTCGCAGGCGAACAGTTACGATTTGCCCCCGCTTCCTGTTCCATGGCTCGGTATTCCGCCTGACAAAGAAAAGATATCAGTAATGAAGCGCCGATGGATCGTTCAGGCGAACAAAGCTCTTAAAGGTATCGATTTGCAATATGTCGACTACGTACGTGCGGTTAAAAAGGAATATTTGTTGGCGCTGCCTTCGGAAAAAACCCGAGCTAAAAATAGCCCAGGGTTGGATGAGCGGCCAATGACGCCTTTCTCAAAGTTTGGGTTAGCGATGACCAATGCGCTTAGCCGAATTCAGGTGCTAAGAGCGATTGAAGACGGGCAGTCGCATCGAGATATCTTAAGTTTGCCAAATCCATTTTCCGCAGATTCTGCATACGAAATTACCAAGGATGATCCAGATTTGGCGGACCAAATGTTCGACACCTTTGTTTATTCGAAAGTGTGGTCGAAGAATTTTTCTGATTTCGACGGTATTGAAGTTGACAGGAGTTACTGGACCACGAAGGCCGAAAGCTTGATTTCCAAACTAGACCCTGACATGACGTGGCTGATGTATGCTGCAAACGATCAGATCCTGAAGGATACGCCGTTGATCTCAACAGGCGATCTGTGGCCAGAATTTCCACCCTCAAAAGTCATGACCTTATCCCCAGTCTGGACTGATCTGGGGATCACTTACTTTGATCAATTTTTCCGAGTCATTCGCAATTCGGGCCTGAGAGGAGAATGGCTAGATACTGCAGAAGCGAATTTTAAAAAAGCCTACGCTAAACGCCGAATAGTACTCTGGGAAGACTATGCCAATACCGTGCTGAAGGGGAATGATCAGTTAATCGCTCGATCTGCAGCGCTCGGCAATGTTATAGAAATGGCGTCAAGTCGAAGAAATCCCTATCGAAGTGCGTTGAGGTTAATCGGCTCTGGGAACAAAGAATCTTACTTTCCTGATAATCGTCCAGACTGGCTTAATCTTGCACTGTTTCACGAGAAGATTGAGCTTCTTGGCGGCGATGAGGAAGACGGAGGCCCCAGTAAGACACTGACAAAATTAGGGCTGAAGCTGGTTTCGAAATTTGGCGGGGTTGGCAAGGCTGTGAGCGGGGCCGGAAAAAAAGGTTTAAAGACGAAGAAAAAACTCGATAAGGAGAAAGGCGCGCCAGATCGGGATGGGCAGCTTGATGCTGTCGCGAAGGTTTTTAAAGAAAATTATCTTCCCGCATTGGCCGCAATCGCATTCTCGGCCGACAGTCGTGATACATCGTTCAAAACTATCACCTCTCGTTTCGAATCAGGGGACGATCCCAGCGCTGGAGGAACGCCATTGGCGGCAGGATATAAAGCCTCTCGTTCTATGGAGATGATGTTGGGGCTTAAGGATAAATACAATCATATTTATTGGGATCTGCTTCAAGCGCCACTACGGGATTCGGAGATTTTCATGTTGGAGGAGGCATCTTGCAAGGCCGATGCCATCTGGCAGGAAGAAGTCAGGGCTGCGATGGATAATGTTCCAGTTAGTGCCAGGTTCGGCCGGATGTTCAACGAAGGAGGCCTCGCCTGGACTTATGTGGATACGCATCTGAAGCCTTTCGTAAAAACGACACCTGGGGTTGGTCTGATGCCTCGGAAGGTGGGGAATTTGACTCTTGATTTGAGTCAAAACTTTTTCGACTTTATCTCTTTCGGCCGCCTTGGCTTGCAAGGTATGCAGGAGACATTCTCTACCCCGATTATGGTTAAACCTGTCACGGTCAATAAACAAGCATTGTTAAAGCCTGTAAAGACGACCATGATCTTGAGTTGTGACGGGGGGAAAAACAACCAAACCATCGTAAATCAGAATTTCACAACGCAGGGTAAGTTCGAGTGGTCCCACGCCTGTTCCGATTTTAGGCTCGATATCGATTTCGGGATTTTCACATTGCGCAAAGTATATCCTGGCGTAACCGGGTATCCGGATTTCCTGAAAGCGTTCGATGGTAATGTGCTTTCATTAACCAAAAACGACTTTCCAGAATATAAAAATGTATTTAAACAACAGCGGATTGGACAGATCGATCTGAATTACGAAATAGTGGCTAAAGATGCGCTTATTACCGCCACCGAACAGCGTCCGCTTGACACGCCACCACATATCTCCTCTTGTTGGCCTGTGGTATCGCAGACACAAGCAAGTAACTAATGGGCCTGGCGGCGAGGCAGTTACGTCAGGCTCAGAAAGTGCGATGGAATAATGGCCAACTCCTTTCCAATTGAAAAAACCGCAGCTCGAAGCTGGATATATAACGAGTCACCCCTTAGCTCGCCTAATATCTCTCAAAAGATTCTGTATGTCGCCGATTTATATGCTGCTGGTAAGCATGCATCCCAGCAGCCCCAGGCGCTGCCGGTTTTTTCTGCACAGGAACTGATCGACTACTACAAACCTGAAGTCGAACTCGAAATAGTTCTCCCTGGGGTTGATTCAAGCGCCAAAGTTACCGCGAGTGTGCGCCCTCGAGGAATCGAAGACCTCTTAAATCCTCTTATGGTCACGCGAATTCTCTCCAGTCAGGGTGATGCTGGCCGTGCGCTAGGCGACTTGGTTACCGTTAATCAAAAAGTAACCGCTACCGGCGCTCAAAAAGTAGTACGGGAGATTGAGGAAAGGATTTTTTCGAAAGACGAGAGCTCAGTAGTCAATCTTTCCGATATCGATCAAACAAGCCTGATGGGCCGTATGATCAATGGACTCATCGTGTTGAAGCAACTCGAGGTGGGTGAAGGCGGAGATGTAAGCTTTTTGTCAATTCTTCAGGCGAAAAGAAAAGCTGAAAGGTTTTTCGGAGGATTGTTAGTCACTGATCCTAAGTTTAAAAGATTCCAGTCAAATTGGCTGAGTCTCGATTCACTCCTTTCGTTTTCGCGAGGTTATGAAGACGTTTCAATATGGGTGCTTTCACTTGGAATTTCTGAATTGGAAGAACAAGCCTACGCGTCGGCGACTGGTAGCTCAATGTTTGATGACGTCTACTCGAATGAGCTTGGGCAATTTGGTGGGGCCGCCTTTACGCTGATTTTAATTGGAGAGAGTTTCGCGGAACGCAAAAGCAAAGACGCGCTAATTAAATTTTTTGCTGATTTGGGAAAAGCATCCAGTGTTCCGGTTGTTTGCGACCCTGGATTCTCACTACTGGGGATCGAATCGATAACCGAACTGGATGGATTCGAGAACTTGACGCCACGGCTGAGTCCAAAGATCAAGGACATCCTTGGGTCGGGGGCGGATAACTTTCTGTTCCTTGCACCGTCTAGTCTGCAATCGCGTTGCGAGTTGACCAATGGGGTGGTAGCTGCTTACACAGGCCCGAGCTCGATGGTATTCGATGAATCCGGCGGCCTTCAGGTTGTGAAATCAGTAATTCACACAAGCAGCGCCACGCTTTTTTATGAATTCGGCCGTCCGCATGAAAAAATGACCTATGAAAATACTATTTCCTACTGGGTCTCAGTGGAACTGGCAGACCAGTTGTCACAGTTTGGGTTGAACACACCGTTTACCGATAACCCGGTAAGCGGTTATGAGTTTGGTGCGATCCGGCCGCTATCTGTGGCTGGCCAGTTCCCGGAACATCTTGATCCTCCAGATAACAGCACTAAGCCAGATATCCTGGCATTGTCGAAAATGCTTAAAGTTATACACTCTCTTAAAACATGGGTTCGGGAAGAGATTGGGAGTTCCGCGTCGCCCGACCAAAGGCTTGCTCAGATTAACACCCGACTCTCTGGTTACGTTTTGGATAGCAGTGATCCAGACCCTGAGAGTGTGAAAGCCCGACCATTCCGGCTTGCACATGTCAGACCCGTGCAGTCCGATCAGCAGTCTTCGCTATTTCGGGTCGATCTTAAACTGCATGCTCAGACACACCAGAAGCCGCTGGCTTTCTCGACAGATATCTCTTTTGATTCAATGAAGGATAAACAATAATGGCATTAATCGGCCGAGTTAGGGCCTACAAGATTGACAAAGACGATCCACCCGATCCGGCAAAGCAGGACGACATGCCCGATCCGGAGTTTGATGTCGAACTTTACGGAATGAGTCACGAAATTAACGTGCCTATAAGACCTGAAGACATCGCGCCTGTTCAGGGAGCGCAAAATACGCCAGTTGTAATCCGAACGTTAGTGCAGGAAGAGTCGATCAAATGGCAGGAATATGTTCTGCGTTCGGATACAGCAGACTGGTTGATGGTGACGTTGGATTGGAAAGGACTAGGAGTAGAGCAAGCGTTTGAAGAAGATCAAAAGGCGTTCAAAAAACAAAAGAACGACACGATTGTATTAACGAATTATATTGGTTATATGGTGAGCCTTGTCGGCGTTCAGGTTATCAGTATTAGGACTGTAATGCCTGACAACTTAGTTACAGATGAGAGCGCCCAAACAAGAATTTACAATGAAATCACTCTTCGGTATGACAAGATCCAGCATTTTAGTGGCCCTACATTAAATAAGATAGCCACAAGCACATGGTTTAACCAACGCGGATCGGGGGCTGGAGACGGGTGATGATTAACTGTGAACAACCGCTTTTGGCGAGACCAGATGTTTTCGGCGATAAACTAGGGCCAGAATTTAACGAGCAACATTTTGCACTTGCCGTAACCAAGCGGGTAAGCCACCTGTTTAATATGCGCAAGAATTCATCAGTCGTGATGCCAGGCCTTGGGCTTCGCGAAACCATGAGTCGCCTACAGGAGGCGCAGGAGATGGGTCGGCGGGTTGCATTAAGGGAGATTGAAGCTCAAGTCTGTAGCTTCGATACGCGAGTAGAAAAAGCAAACGTGAAAGTTCTACCAGGAAGCATTGACCCGAACCACACCGAATCGGTAGTTATTTCACTTCTCCTGAGATCGTCACCCATGCAATTGTTTGTTCAGATTAAGACGCCTTTAAGCGTGCCGGTAAATTTTTCTATTATTAACTCTGGGTTAGTCTGATGCCGCCCGATACCCTACAAGAAAGATTCGCAGAATTGCTCGATCAGGTCTCGCAGGAACATTTAGCCTCAGGTCAAGGGACAGTCGGCCCCGAGACATCGTCCGACGGCGACTCAATATTGATTATGCGGGCACTAGCCTATGTGCTGGAGAAAACAGAACGCATGGTCGAAGAGGGGGCGTCGGCACTAAGATCCAGCGTGGGCACACACTTATTTCCTACTGAGTTTGTTCCAAAAGGGTCAATGCTTGTTCTGGAGCAAGACTCCGACATTGATAGGGTCTGCCAGCTTCCCCCTGGCACAGAGTTTTTCCTCCAAAGGCCTAATTTAGGAACGCAACGGTTCCGTAAGATAGCCAGTACTCCGTTAAGCCCATTCAGGATCAAAGGTGTGCAGCATAGCTTCAACGATGATCGGCAGACAACGGATCTTACAATTTCGCTTAAGGGCGCTGTGGCGGTTGATGCATTGGAAATGGGTGCATTAAGATTTTTACTGAGAGGTCCCGTTAAAACAAGGCACAAGCTTTATCGTTCTTTTAGGCGGGACATTAAAAGAATCGTACTTCAAATGGGTGCGAAAGAGTTTTCAGTGGATCTGAACAAAATACGCAACGTTTTTGAGGGCAATAAGTTTTTGCAACTAGCCGGTAGGAATCAAGGAGATCTTGCGTTCGATATCGTCGAGTACTTTTTGAACTTCCCCGAGGTATTACTTAATTTTGAATTAAAACTTGATGATATCCGCGGTCAATGGGAAGCAATGAGTGTCGGTGATGATGATGACGTACCTGGACTGACCGATTCCATAGATGTTCGATTCGAGTTTGAGGGTGATGTTTTTGCCGGACTCGAGCTTACAAACAGACATTTTGTGTTTAACCCTATCCTGGCCGAGAATACTTACATCAAGCCATCAAGCGTAACCTTCAGAAATCCTGAGAGCGAGGCAATATCGTTCGATATTGGTATGACGGAATCTGACTCTGAGTTCGCGATCGATGTTTTGCACGTTTTTGAAGCGGGTAGTGACGAGGATCCGGCTCCGAGTTTTATCTCTGCCACAGCCTCTGAAAGAGGGGTACCTAATGTTCGTGGACGCTTCCAATTACTGGAGGTGGGCCCCCATCGCCGCTCTGTCGCGCACTCACCGCTTAAGGTTGCCCTAGCAGATAATGTCAGGCAGCTTTTTTCTGAACCGATACCCTTCATGGCGGATCTACTTTGTACTAATGGTGAGGCGGTGCAAGGGCTCGAGGCCGGGGCCACCCTCCGAGTGGAACACAATGAACTCGGAGTTCTTGTGTTCAGAAGTGTCACTCCTTCGACAAGGTACCAATCGATCGACGGAGATCGGCACCAGCTATTGAATGAGCTTCTCGATGTATATGGCTGCGATATTGATATGTTTGGAGACACGGCGCGGTTTAAGGCGATTTGGATGTTTTTTGTTAACCGGATGCAGTTGCCAGCCCGCGAGACATTGAAGTATTCCAAAGGGCTGTTGAGCAGCTCGCTCGATGTGAGGCAAATAATTGAAAACAGAGGCTCGATCCCCAGTTATGACCTTAAGATTATTATTGACGATGCGGTCTTTAGTAATGGCCCTGAGTTATTTGTATTTGCGGATGTGATTCATATGCTAATGGTTCGAATGTGCCCGATTAACAGCGTGTGCAACTTCGAGGTAGAGAGCAGCACAAGCGGAGAGGTTCGGAAATGGCCGACGGTAATAGCCTCAGAACGTCTGACGCCTTAAAAAACTTTCTTTCCTCGGCGGGAAATTTCACTTATTTTCAAGCCGTGCGCACTGCGCAACGCTTGAGGGAAAAGGGGGTAATCGATGATTTTGAGGTGAAACCGTCTCGAACTATGGCCCTGACGAGTAAGTCGGGAACACCTGATACTCCCCATATCTCGTCAGCCTACCTTGAGGGAAGGCGGCTTATCTTGACCACAAGTTTTCTGGCGTTTTATGGATATGGCTCACTCCTGCCAGAATTTCTGTCGCGAAGGCTTATCCAAATGCGGGCTGAGGATAACCCTGATGTTCTGCCGCTGCTCTCTTTTATTAACAATCAGATACATAAGCGAGTATTCGAAAGCCTTTTGATCAGTTACCCTGTAATCGCGGAGGTTGAGTTTAATAAAGATGAGATCAAAAAAACTCAGATTTTCCGATCTGCACAACAGACGCTGCCCAGCAACTTAAAGGCGGAGTTTAAAGAATTTCTACCTGAACTCGCGCCGCTGCTCCTCATAAAGCATCGTGGCTCTTATGGGGCTCAGAAACTACTTTCGATCGTACTCCAAATCTCCAACCCTGAACTGATAGAGGCAGAAATTCGGAACGTGATCGTCCCTAGAGAGAGTCGGCCTAAAATTGGGGAACGAACCGGGTTTCGATTGGGTAACAATGCCTTGATTGGAAATGTTGTCAGAAATGGGTCCGGGAATCTTGGGATTCGGATATCCGATATTAATATCGATCTTGCGACTCGGCTAGTGCACGATGAAGAGTACTTAAAAAATGTCAAGCACCTTATCTGTTTTTACCTAAAACGCCCTTTGATGGTTACGCTGTCATTCTTGCTGCCGGTAGAGGTCGACACGTCCATAAGACTCGGTAGCAAGAAATGGAATCAATTGTCGCGTGTGGGAGTAACCCATTCTGAGAAGCGTGGTCAGCACATCGAGATTTAGCGCAGTATCGTGGCGTGTGTTCGGTTTGCGGTTGCAATCAGATTTAGATGTTTGGCGCCTTAGTAAATTAGCGTATTAAAATTGCTGACATGGGAATTCGATAAAAAAGAAGCGCACAGAGATTTACACTGAGCTGGAGTTTGTTGAATTGACCGATCAGAATGTGGAGAAAGGATGGGCTGCAGGATTTCAAGCTCAAAAGGAGCATGCTTCAAGGTTCGGCTCATGCATCAGCCGAACTGGCAGATATTAAAGCCAAGAATAAAATGGCTACAGGCGGTAGAAGATGCGTGATATTGGGATTCGAATCGAAAAGAAAAGCGGAAATAGCTATCAGGATCCAGGTTTCACAATACTGGCATTTTCTGGGGAAGAAGCGGTTTCAAGAAACTTTTCCTTCTCGGTGCTTTTGCGCCTGGCTGCCCCAACTGATCTGAAGCAGTTTCTCAAAAAAGACGGGTCAGTCAATTTGAGTTCGATATGGCGTATCTGTATCACTGCTGCCCCCGCTACTGAGGAGGGTGGTGAGACTGTTTTCGAAGAGCAAAAACGATTTATACATTGCCTGACAGGCCAGGTCGAGATCGAATCGAGCATTGATGAGGTACACGCCAGTGTGTTGATGGTGCCGATGCTCCTACCATTAACTAAGGCTCCAATTTCACGTTCTTTTTACGAAAAATCAGTGCTCGATCTTGTCAAATTCATGGAGGATAGAATTAAGACCATCGCTCCAGATGCAGGCGGCCTGGTGGAGTTCGACTACGCCCAGCTCTCGGAAGGTTTGGCGGACAGTTATGAAAAGTGGACGACTCGGGTTCAATTCCAGGAGAGTGATTGGAGTTTCCTGAGTCGTATCCTGGAGCGTGACGGCATCTATTTCTTTATCAAGAGTGATGAGCAAAAGGCAAGTTATATCTTTGTAGATGAATACCTGGATCATAGCGATATCGCCAAACAGAAAAATCCTCTTAGTCGAAGCGATGCGGGCGTGCTCAATATTAAGATCAAGACCGAAGCAGTCCCAGACAGAGTCAGCGTTGCAGGGTACCAATGGCACAACGGATCCCAGAATTGGGCATCAGTTGAGACAAACAATCTGGACAGTGAGCCGACCACAACCCGGCCGGAAAAGGATGAGGAATGGCAGGCGGTTTCTTATGAAGGCCTGATCGCTCCCATGACCAAGGCGGTCACTGAGATAATCACGAAAGATCTCAAACACCTCGCTCAGGTTCGGGCTGAAGAAGTCGTTGGTTCTGCCACGTGCTATACCGGCCTATCGTCTAATCCTTTGATATCGGCTGGCAGCCTGATTCAGATCGCAGGGTTTGATGACATTCTTCAAAAAGACGATGTACTTTTTGTGACCCAGGTAGTCCACCAAACAAAAATCAGTCCGTCAGATGGTACCATCGCCTATCACAATACCTTTAGCGCGCGCCTTTATTCGACCTCTGATCAGGATAAATCAGTAGTACAGTATCGCCCGCCAAGACTGACGCCGCGCCCTAAGATTGATGGCGTGATTACTGCTTTTATCGAGGCGTACCGATACCCTGAGACAGACAATACGCATCAAATCATCCGTGATGATTACGGCCGTTTCAATATAGTCTTCCAATTCGATGCTTACGCTGCGACTGATGCGTCAAAGGTATTGCACCCGGTGCGGGCGATGCAGAGCTCGGCTGGGCAACGAGGCGCATCTTATCGGGCGCAGTATAGCGGCACCGAGGTAGGGGTCGGGTTTTTTGATGGAGACCCGGATAAGCCCTTTGTGCTCGGAGCCTTTTCTAACGGCGTCGATGTAGATAAAAGCTTGACGATGCGTCAATCTCCCCCTCCCGCGAGTTAACCTAGATGGGAGAACGCTACGGGCAGGCTCTTTTTTCAGAGCGTCAACAGGTAGGCCCAACAGAGACAACTGTAAAGGTGGATACGGGAGTAGCGTTCCTTTCTACTAGTGACACAACTCCTCTAGCCGAACCCAACTTCGCTGTCGGCCGCTCCTCCGCGGGTTATCTGTCTTACGACACATCTGGGACCGCAACCAAAACAACGTTTTCAGGGACCTGGCGCCCGCGGGGCAGCTACCTTTTTCTTGAGCATTCCGACGCAGACACCACGGCTGCCCCAATAGGGGCGAGGCTCTCTGTAATAACTTCTGGCGGCCTGAGTAATTTCTATGTAGGCGGGTTTTCCTCAACAATCGGAACAACTGATAGCGCCTTAGTCTTTGGAAACAGTGACACTGTTACAACTAATGGTTCCACATCAACTGAAGGGAACATCGCGCTGGTTGATCGAATTAATACGTGGGGCAGTGATTTAAGTACCTTTCAAGATCCGGCGTACGAAGTAAATCCAACCTCGAATACTTCCCAACTGTACTCGGGTTTTTGGGATATTCAGATGGCTTCCGCGGGCGCTGTTAACACTACTTATACCGATGCTAATAACTATACGGGCTACACCTGCACTACGTCAGACAGCTACGCGTTGGTGGAGCGCATCTCTGGCGACCGTTATACCTTCCGGTTCGATTCGATTACCCCAGGCGTTTTCGTTGACGCCTATGATTTTGCAGCTGGGGGAGATGGCTCTGTTTCAATCGGCGCGTACGATACCTTCGACGCAGTATGGCTTGAGTCGGCCAATTCAACGTCAACGTCAACGACCGGCCCTGCCGGTGATGCTGCATTTTCCTCTACCCCATTTGGGTCGACGTGGGCGTGGCCATCGATTGGGACGATTCAGGTCGCTGATGCAGCCTTTGAGACCGGCCAGTTCGGCATTGCGTCGACCTTGGATGAGGTCTATAAGAACCAGAGTTACGGCCATAGTTTCAACTGGCGCCAAGGTATTAATTTCGATGTGGGGACCGCGGACGGTAATGACATTAACCTAGCCACCTCATGGGCGTTTTCTAACTTCTTCTGGGGCGACGGACCGGTCAGGTATGCAGGTGACAACCCTACAATCTCGGGTTCAGTGAAAAGCGGGTGGTCTATTCCGAATAAGTTTGAACCATCGCTGACCACAGATTTCACCCCTACCGGTTTAGAAGAAACCATATACGCACTGAATACTATAAAAAGCGTCTTTTCGGTAGGGACGATCGCGGCCGTAGGCACTGACTTCTACCTCGGGGTCAAAGCGCTCGGGAAACTCTTCGAAGGGAGTGCGGATAGTAATTATTTAAATACTAACGTCTTCACCAACGGTCTGGACGATGTAGATACGTGGAACTTCACTGCGCCGCTTGACTCGAAAGGTAACCCGTTTATTGATACCACGGATTTTGCAGATTATTCAGATAAGGATTCCGAGCTCTACGACACGTTTAAACTCGATGGCGATAAGTTAAGTCTTGACCGTTCGATCGGCGCTCAGATCCATTATCAAAAAGGTGACTTTTTTGATTACTGGGAAGATACCAAAGGGACCAGTTTCACCTCGCACAGTTTTGACGATTGCGGTTCGGTGGAGAAGAGTGAGTATGCAAATATGGAGAATTTTAGCCAGATTGGAACTAACATCGATGTCTCAATGGTGGGCGTCGACCTATCTAGCACGGCGATTGGATATCACGACGTTACCACTGACCACCAGATCAATATTGGTATTTCGGCTGTTGGGACATCGGTTGATCTCAACGTACTGGGGGCTAAAACCACTTTTGGCCATAACGCGCCTAGCAAGATAGGTGTTGATGCGATGAAGGTATCAGGGACCGATCTTACTGTTGGGCAATTCAAGGCTGGCTTGAAAATAACAGCGCTGGCGTCTGCAGATAAGACGAAAGTTGATAAGAATAAAACAACCCTTGTTGGCGCGCTTACCGAGACCAATATGAACCTTCTTACTTGCGTCTCGCGGCTATTCGGAGGCGAATTTGAGCAAAAACAAAGTACAAATAAATTAACTGCCGGCACAGCCGCCGTCAAGAACACCCTACTTAAAGCTAGACTCAATTCTCTTTTAGAAGTGAAGTCCACAGGCGTCAAAGGTAGTCTCAGCGCGTTGTGCGCTGAAGCCGGGGTGGTGCGTGCCTCAGCAACAGGCCTTGCAAATGGCACTTCTCCAGAGCCCGCTCCCGCGGAACAACACGAATCAGTTTCAGAGCCGGAAGAGCAATCGTCGGTAGCCAAAGAGCCCGCGGAGGAAGAATCTGAGCAGGCCGATAACAAGTTGTCAACGGCAGAAGTGAGGAAGGGCGAGCATGAAAGTAAACAGACGAATACAGATACACAATACGATGAGGCGGCGTGGCGTGCTTGGGCCGCTGGCGGTTAACACCGGCCAGCACACCGTCCGTTCAGCCAACGACAGGTGTGTGGTACGGGACAAGAGAACTGAAAATGAGATTTGAAATCTTATGACAACAACAACTGACTGGGCTGATCTAACAGCCACTGACTACGATACTCACACTGCGGTGAGCGATAGCAATAGTAATGCAACTATTTACTCGCAGGTCGGCGTTCAAACCTCCTACGGTAGTTCCACTTACCTCGCGGAACAGGATTTTTTCTCAGTCTGGGAGAATGCTACTACCACTGCCACCACCGACTGGTTGGGCGGCACTTTTCTGCAACTCATAACCACGACGGACGGGGGTAATACGGCAAGCCCCAATTACTTAACCACCTCTTTGAGTTTGGACACAACGGGCGTTGCGACCGATTTTTCGGGTTATGGATTCAGCGAGACGATTGCGGATGAGCCCACTGCCTTCACCGCCACAACAACGGCCATCACGGATGCTGCTCTTTTCCCTTTAGAGTGGCTGAATGAACTCCAGGCGGAATGGATTCCTCAAGCTCAGAGCGGTTCAGCAACTGCAGCGTCAAGTCAGTTAAGTTGGGCGAATAGCACATTAGGGGAGACCACCGGTTTGGCTACAAAAGGTCTCCTGCAAAGTGCGGTGGATGGCGAAGCAGTACAACGTTTTATAAAAGGTACTACGTTTACCTGGGCTGACGGTTATGTGTATCAAGAATATAGCGATCATTCGAAAATCAATATTGGTAGTGCTGATGCACTCAATGTAGTAGATATGGAACGCTTTGAGTCAGCGCGACAGACGTTGGCAAGAGGGTTCCAGGGGGGCAGTTGGCCAACTGTATCGGTTGAATCGGGTATCGGCGGGGGCCTTACAGTTTCAACCCAGTCCTATCCAAAAAGCAATCTGTATTTGCAGTTGGCCAGTAGTTTCGATACCACAAATGGGCCGAAGGATTACAACCCAGAAGAAAATTTTTCTACGCGAACCTTTGGCTGCACCTGGGGCGCGGTGACAGGCAATCAGGTTACCTTTGGTACAGGATCAGGAGACTTCAATCTAGGTCCTGCCCTTAGTTTTAGTTACTACTCGTCCCCAGCCGCAGGTAGCTACGATTGGAACATCGGTATAGACGATGATATGGTCTATAAGCTTTATGATGGATATGAGATTGAGGAATATGGAACCTCAGTTACACCTTCCACACTAACAGACTTCAGTGTCGATAATGGCGTTACCGACAATATCAATATACCTGTCAACCCAGCGGACGATGTTGATAAAGATGATATTCTCAAAAACATATCTGATAGTAAGTTCCCCTCCTTTCTTAGTGCGCTCAATGATTGCGGTGATGACTGGATCTCAGTTGCCGCCCTTGTCCTGGAATACGATATCAGTTTGCTGTTCGTCTTTGACGCGCTCTCTTCTGGAGATACGTCGCAGACGACACTCGCAATAATTAAACGTGCCGCTATGGTGCGGGTCGGTGTTGCTGAAGATTTTGAGATAGTTAATGAGGGAAGCACTAAATTCTCCTGGACCCAAGGCAATTTCAGAAATGTCAGCATTCAAGATGAGAAAGGTAAAAAGCGATCAGTGGACTATTTTGATGGCTCGAAATTTGTCGAAAAGACACAGAAGATCAACCAGTCACACTTGGAGCATGTAACCGGCGTATCCGACTCCACCGCGACCGTTGCCAATATGTTCGAAAGCCTGAAAACAGGTGTTAATTTCGAGTTTGAGACTGTCGGAGCCTCTTTTGAGACATCTCAGATGGGCTTTTTTCTAGGGGGGCCCTTAAAGCCGCCAACTTCTGGTTCTGGAAATGTCCTGTCCGCCGGCTGGTGGGAAGATTCCTTTGGGGCAAAGTCAAATTACCAGAGCTATTGGAGATCGGAAGATTGGAAAGCGCAAGGCTGGAGTGGGGATGTCACTTTTGGCAATTTGATCTCCTATGACATGAAAATTTTCGGTGCCAACCTATCGGTGCAAATTGCAAATCCCTTCCCTGCGAACGGTGGGTTCGATATGTCGTGGGAGGGTAATGTTACAGAGACAGAATTTGTTGTTACTGGGACGAAAAATGTGACTAATATCAATCTCCTCGGACAGTGGGAGTTAGATATTAGTTGCGCTGCCCAAAGAAATTTTATCCAGTTACTCCAAGGAGACCTCAAGATCGGCCCTGAAGCCCGATTTGAAACGATGCAAAGCAATGTAGAGGCTCGTGCGGAATTGAACGCCACGGGAGGGGCGGCAACATCCAATGCCGTTAAAATCGATCAAACCCTGTCTAGCGCCGGCACCGGCGCCCTCTCGAACAACGACGCAGTGTTAACCTGTGTCATCTAAAGGCGTTTTCAATTCAAACCAGGTCGATGGCGCTGAGCGTTTAATTAGACAAACGCTGCTTTGCTGAAAATTATGCCTAAAAAAATTGTTGGGGTCGGAGGAGTTAGGCGATGACAACCTATAAGTACGAGACAAAATATGTTGAGGAGGACACCGTAACTGGCGCGACTATCGCTACCAATTACGGAGCACTTGAGGATACATCGGATTCATCCGATGTCGCGTTTGGTGGGGTGATGTTGTCCAAGGGCGAATTTGTAACAGATGAAACTACCGATAGCCAGCAAAGAGCGGTGATCGCCATCCAGGTTGGGAAAACAGCTTCCGCTGCAGCGGTCGAGGATGCAGCGGGTGCGCGGCTCCTCAAGTTTTCATCAGGGCCTTTATTATCTTCCGCCAAGGTTGCAAGAAAGCTCATCCTGTCGCAACCGGCCTATCAGGCGTTGCAGACCAAGGCTCAAACCGTCGCTCCCGTAGACCTTACGATTCAGTATGGTAAAGACAACGCATTGAACCTTCAGTCGATCTCCTCAAATTTTATGACGCACCAATTTAGCGATGGTGCCGTAATGTCCACTTACAGCGGAAACCGCGCTTTAGAGGCTACCGAACTCTCTGCGGACAATACCGTTGAGGTCTGGTCCACACTCAGCAACACTCCTGTCATACCTGTCATAAATGGATGGAGCGACACTCTAGAGAAAAACCTGATAGGGGAGAAAAAATGGCTAGGTGGACTTTCTTACCTGTACCGAAAAGGTGACGATGTCACACTGAATCTGGGCAATTATCATAGCACCAGTATTGGGAGCAGTGATGACGGCAGATTTGCAACTAAAGAATTGTATGGAACCAATACGGCAATCTCTGGATCAAGATGGTTAATGCTCGATGAGGGTAAGTGGCCAACCGTAAAAGTCGACAGCGCCTCGGTTCCTGATGATGAGGATACCAAAACCTGGCTTACGGGCACTAGGACAGTGAAGTACTCGACCAAGACCAAAATAGATCTCAGTGGAGACCGTCTCCGGGATTGTCTGGTAAAGGCTGGGGTGGTTGGGGTGAACGAGAATTTGAATAATGCGGGCATAGCGGCGCGACTTACCCCGTTAAGCAATTATGCTGATTTGCAACTTGGCGATTCATACAATTTCCCAGTAGGGAATACTTTTAACTTCTTTAATCATGCAGCCAGCATGGACATTCATGTGGGCCCATCAGCCACTATCAATATTTGGTCTAAGAATCCGAGCGATTGGAAGCTTGGTAAGGGGGTTGAAGGTAAATCAAAGGTTCCGGACAATTGGGCCTCGCTTGAAAAGACCGTTGGCGACAGTTATTCATATCACTGGGGCGGGGACCGCAGCTTCGTAGAGAGCTCTAACGGGCAAAATCAGCTCCGCGATGGAAACGGCCGCTCTTTTGAAAAACTAGTTAAAAAAAGTTCGGAGACTTCGGTGACTGATACCTTAAAAAGCTATACATCATATGGCGCAAACGTTGCGGTTTCTTTGATCGGGGTTAAAGCCAGCAACGAAAGTATCGGAATGCGAAAAGTTAGCAGCAAAGCGGAATATGGTTTGAACCTCGATGTAAGCCTGGGACCATTAGCATCGTTTGGGGTAAATATGGAGGGCCTGACGTTTGCCTATAAGATGCCAGCAGACGAAGCGCTTCTTTACGGCCAGCTCTTGTTTGATATCGAATACAAGTCCCGTCTAGCTAGTACGAGTGTGACGATGGTGGGCAATGTCAATCAGATAAATATTAATGCCATTAAGTTTATAGGTGATACTACTGCCGCTAAAGTAGAGGAAAAAGTCGCCGCAATGAATAATAAAGTAAGCGCGGAACCTAAAACCCAAACAGAGGCAGGTTTCAAGGCGGCGACTACTGAAGGAACCGAATTGGCCGGAAATGGTAGCAAAGTCGATGTCGCCGGTGTGCACCTAGATGGGACAGATAGCACTGTTGACACCACCCCTTTGGCAGCCAAGAACTCAGTCCTGCACGGAATTGGCGCAGCAGAGAACATTCAAGTATAAAGTTAGACTTCAAAAAGCGGTACCTTGCCTGTCGGCCGATGATAAATTAGTGATGCGATATGAATGAAAGTTATTAAGCCGCTTCAGGTCTCGTTTTTCCCAACGTTCCACAGAATCGCTGGAGATTGGTATCAGTTCCATACGGGCCTAATTGGGTGGGATCTGTTAACAGGAGATACAAGAACTGAGATAGACATTTGGAAGGCCGCGGGGCCGTTAGTGTCGCAGCAGATTCCTATAGACGAGTTCTTCCCCAAGCTCGCATCAGAATTTTTGGTGTCTGGAAGTTTTTTTTCGAGACGCAATACTGCTGTCGAGGCGGGTCATGCAGAAGTGAGAGTGGGGGATACCACAAAGCGTCTGGATATCTTTGGGGAGCGTAACTGGAAAAGACACGGAGGCGTGTACACCACGTTTACAACGCCTAAACCATTGCACACTCTCCCCTTAACCTGGCAATACGCTTTTGGTGGCGAAGATCTCCTGAATAACCCAGTGGGGATGGGCTACAGGGAAGATGAGGCCGGCCAGATCTGGCCTCTTCCCCAGGTTGAGCTTCATACGGACCTTATTGGTTCTCCTGATAATGTTGTAACGCCAGGATCGTTCTTACCGCTTCCAGTCACTTATCCTGACCGGATTAAATTAGCCGGCACATACAAAGAGGATTATCTCGAGAAATATTTCCCTGGATATCCCGCTGATTTTGACGCCCGATTTTTTAATAGAGCCCCAACAGATCAATGGGTAGAGCAGGATCTTGTCGCAGACTGTGAGTTTTATCTTAAAAATCTTCACCCAAATCGTCCAGAATTATCTGGGAAGATCCCCGATTTTGAAATGCGATCATTTCTTGGGCCAAATGCCGCTGAACAAAGTGACTTCTCCGAGCTGGCGTTAAAACCAGATACTGTGTGGTTTTTTCCAGAGGCAGAGCTCGGGGTTTTGATTTTTCATGGCTCTCAGAAGACGTCGCATCACGACTGGGATTATTTAGACACGATCACGGTTGCTTATGAGCGGAAAAGCCAGACCCGAAAAAGCGTAAAGCACTACCAGAGCGCGACAAGCAACCGTAGCAAATCGAAAATAGACGAGCTCGCGTTGCTTTTTAAGGGAGAGGATCTAATTCCCAAGAATGAGAAAACCCTTTTGGCGCTGTTCTCTGAGGATTCGGATTCTCAGCTAAAGATGTATGGCGTTGACCGGAATGTAGAAGCTGCAAAAGAAAAGGCCCGTGAAAAACTTGACGAGGAAGAGCAACGAGTAGCCGCGCTAAAAAGTCAGGCGGCTACTGCATCGGAAAAAGAAGCTGAGGTGATTAACCAGCAGGTCGTTGCATTCGAATCTATGAATAAACGCCTTCGCTCGGTGGTAGAGGGAGGGGGTATTGAAGAGATCGACGACCCTAAATTAAAAAAGATTGCCCAGTTGCAGTCTGAACTCGCACCGAGAAAGTCAGATGGGAGCATCGACTTAGAAAAGATTGATCTAACGAAGATTAACGAATTGAATGAGGCGGTAAAGGAGATGGGTTCGGGCCCAAGCGGGTCATATGAGGATAAAAAGAAAGAAATATTGGCGCAAGTGGAGAACAAGTTTAATGACCAGATTGATAAACTTAAAAACAGCCCCGAGATAAAGGAAGGGCTAGAGAAGTTGCCCCCAGAGCAACGAGCGTCATTTGAAGATTCGATTAAGGACACCATTGCTTCAGCCAAAGAGAAATTTGCTGAAGTCCAAGAGCTCATACGACAGACGCCGAAAATAACGCTTCCCCGTCCTCCCGCGCTTCCAGCGGTTAAAGGTATTTTGCTCGAACTCTCCGAAAAACGACACCTTGAAGAGGGGGTGCGCCTGACAACGGATTACTTGAAGGCTAATCATCCCGGTGAGGAGGCGATGTTGGCCGCTGTTGCGGCGGAGGCTGGTGAGATGCGTAAAGAGGAGATTCCTAACATCGAGGCGATTACGGATTTTCTAGAGAATACGTTGCCCAAGGCAGAAGAGGGTGATTTGCTGTGGCATTCAACTTATGCGTTTGGCGCCCATAAGATGCCGATAGGTGTGTCCTCACATGGGGACACCAATGAGCAATTGATTGCGCGACTAGAAAACGCCTCAGGGTCTGAGCACTTCCCAGTTTCAACATGCGACTGTTCCGAGATAATTCTTCAAAATAAGACGGTAACCGATAAAGATCTTTCACGGATTTATTTAGAGCAGTCGAAGCTCATGAATGTCACCTTCATTGGTTGTAGTTTTGAGCAGGCAATACTAACTAGGGGTGAATTTCAGGAGGTTGTCTTTAAGGATTGTAACTTCTCTAAGGCAAATCTAGGAGACACTAAACTGAACAATGTTCGTTTTGACTCATGCAATATGGATGAGACCGTGTTTTCGTCTGCAAGGATAAACAGTACAACGTTCTATAACTGCAATTTCTTCCAAAATATAATCTCGAAAGCGCAGATCATTAATTCAGTCTTTGATAGCTCTAGCTTTTTGGGGGTTATATTTGAAGGCGGCGCAATTAATCAAACGCAGTTCAAGTTGACGACACTTGAAAGAGTGATTGCTCAGTCAGTCGAGTGGCGCCAGGTAAAAATTGCCGATTCGTCGATCGTGCGTTGCATCTGGATTCAATCAACCCTTAAGGAGATGTCGATAACAAAAACGACTGGAGATAAAGCATTTCTTGGAAGTGGTACCACAGTGTACAAGGCGAAGGTTAGTGACTCGACTCTTGTGATGATGAACTTCAGGGACCTTGACCTTAGGGGATCGGTTTTTAAAAGGTGCTCTTTGACTTATTCGGACTTCAGCAACTCAATTTTCTCGGGAAGTGTCTGGGAGGAAAACACCTTGAAGGAATGTCGTTTTCTCAAAACCAATCTTCAAGAATCACTTTTCCGAAAATGCGACTTCACTAACTCGAACATGCAGGATGCAGATCTTCGAGATTGTCAATTTTTTGAATCCCGTTTGTTTTCAGTCCAATTTCTGCACGCAAAAATAGGTGGCGCATCATTTTCAGAATGTAATTTGGAGCGAACCCTGCTTGAGGATTGGTCTCCATGAAGTGGCCGGATAAACTTGAGACGGTTCAGGACAAAATCTCGGCTGTCGGAACTGTTTTTGAGCACGAAACAGTTGACGCGATTTTTGACGGAGATGACTTTAAGGGAGTAGCGTTTATGGGTTGTACGTTCCGGAATTGCACCTTTCGGAACGTACAGATGCAGGAGTCGAGTTTCACACAATGTAAATTTATAGGATGCATGTTTTTGGGGTGTAATGAGATTAATAGTATCGTTATGAAATCAACCTTCGAGAATTGTGGTTGGAAAAACTGCCGTGGAACGAAGAAGATCCGAATGGAATCCAAATTTTATAACTGCGCGTTTTCAGGTTTCGAAGATGAAACGACCCAATGGCTGAAAGTGACCTTTGAAGCTGTTATTTTTGAGAAAGGGAAATTCTTTAGATCGTCTTTCTTGGACTGCATCTTAAAAGACACTAGCTTCGCCGAGATTGTTATGGAACGAGTGGCAATGATGAAATGGGACACCGCGGCAGTGACCTTTAAGAAGGATTGCCGACTTGATACCGTGATGCTTCACGAGGCAACGCTGGATGGCCATGACTGGTCTGGCATGGACCTTACCCGCACGCAATTTCTGAACTGCTCTTTGAGGTCGAATCTGTTTACCTCTGCTACGCTGCTTTCGTCTGGCTTTACTGATTGCGAACTGGTTGGCGCCCAAATGGAAAAGGTTAAAGGCGAGTATTTAAGGTTCTTTAGATGCAACTTAGAGGGTAGTGTTTTCGTTGGTGCAGAACTCAACGGTGGGCAGTTCACAGAAAGTAATCTCGATAAGGCGAATCTTTCAAATGCCCGTTTGTCCAAGTCGGTGATACACAAATGTAGTGCGCGGAAGACCCGTTTCGACTCAGTTGATCTTTCGGAAAGCTCTATAGAAAACAACGACGTACGGGGAAGCCAATTAACGAATCTCAAGTTAAAATATGCCAAAGCGGATAGACTGATTGAAGATGACGACACCGACTGGACTGGATCCATTAAAGTGTCGATGATGCTCAATGATGATCGGGAAAAGAACTAGAATAGTGAAATTTAAGCGACGAGGCTAAAAAATGAAGATCATGGACATGAAGGCGCTTGCCAAAAAACCACTAACGGCCACGTTGACAGTCGGCGTTATCGAGGAGGAGCTAAACCAAGATGAGTTTTTGGTTTCGATCGGGGATTTGCCAGTGCGGGCCTCGGTAGCGGTGAGCTGTATGATTTCACCGATAGTGGGAGATGAGGTAGCATTCCTGGGGGGAGACGAGGGGGTAGCGTTCATCACATCTGTACTCTCCAGAGAGGAGTCGGCTGACTTAACGATTCGCAGCGTGCGTAAAATCTCCATTCATTCAGAAAATGAACTTAAACTCTCATCTTCGTCTGATATTACTGTCGCTTCCCAACAAAACCTATCATGGTCGGGCGACACTTCGTCTTTGACTGCCCGGGCGTTTCGAGTCTATATTGATGAGCTGGATGGAGTTGTGCGGCGACTTTCGTTCGCGGGGGATCACATGGAGAGTTGTTTTAAGAATATTAGCTCTACCATAGAAACTCTCGTGCAAAATGCAAAAAGCGTGTTTCGAAATACCAAAGATCTTGAGAATATCCGATGCGGATCTATGACAACAAAAGTTGAAGGTTTTTCGGTTACACAATGTCGTAATGGCGCGATCATGGCAGAAGACGATTTTCGGATCGACGGCGAACGTGTGCATGTAGGATAAGGTTAGATAGTCATGTTCATAAATTGTTATTCTCTGCCAGGTATTAATTTCGCGTTCCCGGACGTAGCGTTGACGCCGATCCCATCGCCAGTGGGTCCGATTCCGGTACCATTGCCTTATCCTAATATCGGTATTAACTCAACTGCACTTCCGCCCACCACTGCGATGAATGTATTTGTGTTTTTTACTCCAGCGCATAATGTGATCACGTCTTTACCTCTTTCAAATGGCGACAATGCTGGCCTGATGGGCGGGATTACGTGCCCGCCGCTGGATATGTCCTTCAATTTTAGAGCTTCGTGCTCAACCAGCACTTTGATGGGTTGCATGCCGGTGGTCAGAATGGTTGATATGACGCTACAAAATATGTGGAACTCAGTAGGGCTGACAATCGCGCCCAGTCAGGTTCAAACCTTAGTACTGCGTTAGTCGGTCTTGCGGTGAAAAAAGAACACTATTTTATCTCTATAAACTAATGACAAAGAAAACCTCAAAAAAAACAGCTAAAAAAACACAGGACAAGGGCCATCAGCCCTCAATGGCTTCGGGGGACAGTTCTAATGTTGCCCAGGCAGCGCCGGATCCGATGGAGGTGCTCGGACGCCTTCAGGGGCTTGTGCAGAACGTCGACAAGATGAAAGAAAATATTATGGGCTCTCAAGCTGCCCCGATTGGGGATCCCGCATCAACGCGAGCGACTGCCGCAGTGCCTGGGGAGGATAAGACGACCAGTGATCCGCCGAAGAAATCTGAGGCACAGTTGCGTCAAGAGCAGGCAGAGGCTGCGGAGATGCAGAAGTTATTTCATTTTTGCAACTCGATGAACTTGTATCAAAAGGCCAGGCTGCTTGCGTTTCTCTCCAGAGAAGTCGTAATACAGGATACGACGTCTAATCAGGTCTTACCTTTGGTAAACTGCGACATAGTAATAGATGGGGTGACAGTGGTGATCCGACTCCCAAAAGGGGAAGGACAGCCTGAATAACTAAAGTTTTTAAATCTGGAGAACAGGGAGTTGTCGTTTTATGAAGCAAGCAATAATTATTGCGTTGGGAATACTTATCGGCCTGACAGCGGTTGCCTTCGGGATTTCCTCAAGTAACCGATATACGGGCGTTGCAGCTAATGGCGCTGGGGGGGAGCTAAGGTCTATCGATACGTTGACCGGCCGGCAGTGTATTTACCAAAGTGCATCAGAACTGCCTGCTGGTTATGCGAGACTTAATACTGGCTGGGCCTGCACGCCCGGGATTCACGAAGGCGCTTTCGCTAAGGTGATGGACCTGATTAGCCAGTAGCGGCCTCTGCTGTGCGGTCTAAGATAAACAAAGTGAAGACTATTTTGCCGACTGGGCCCAGAGCCGGGCTGCAAGGGCGAGGTTACTTCCCTTTGAAGCTAGGAATTACCTCGTAGAGTACACGCCAGGGTTTATCGCAGGCTTCTTCGACTAATCTTTTCTGATCATCCTGCGCAATTTCTGGCTCTTCGGATAGAGTTTCAAAATCTACCGTAATATTGAGTTTCTTGGCGCCCTCAGGGGCCTCGATAGTAATCGGAGCTGGTATTGGCTTATTGTCCATTTAGCTTAAGGTCGGGTTGGTCTTTGGTAAAATTATACACATTTTTCAAACTGGGAAAGATCCCTCAAGCCTCTTAGAGATCACATCTGCCTGTGGAAAATACTTGAATGAAGAAAATTGAAGAACTATCCACTCCCGTAAAAGGCTGTTGTGCTGCAGGGTTGTTGTTATTGCAATCGTTTATTGGAATAGGGCAGGCATTTGGTGGCGATATCGATGGATTTCGGTCTTCGTTTTTGCTTGCGGACCCTTACACTGAAAAGTTAGGCTCAACGCTCTATTACCTGTCCAGCAGTTGGTCCGACACGGAAAGAAAGTCGATGAGGTTACAGCTCTTGACCAACGGGGATACACATATCGATGTCTATGTGCGCGCGTCTTCGCAAAGTACGTTTGCGGGGGGCAGTATCAGTTCTGGTGGAAACTACCTGAGTTATCTGACAGAGCTCAGCAGCGCTGGCTTACAGCCGATGATTTGGCTGACGCCCAATGACCCTCACACTGACAACCAGGGATCGATGGCGTCTCAGAAGGCGTTCATGAATTCGGTGATTTCAGCCTACGACAACGTTACAGCAGGGTATGTGGTTTGCCTTGAATGTGATGAGTACTGGACATCGGCGCAGGTCAGCGAACTGGCATCCAATCTCAAGGCAAGTACCAGCAAACCCATTGGGGTGCACCTTACGCCCGGCGTGGGTGGAACTGGTGGCGATACCACCTACTATGATGAGGCGGATTACATCATCTTGCAGTTTGGCGACCATTTAACCGGAGACTTCGTCACGGATACTGATACAGCGGTGGCGATGTTACAGACAGCGCTCGCGTTGGGCAAAGATGTCATTGCGAGCGAATATGCGCTCTACAGTGAGTCAGCTGAGGCCAGGGCCCTTGGTGATATTCTATGTGCGCAAGGTGCGCTCGGCACTGGGAATGGCCGTACGGTGAACTACTGTGGGCAGGGATCCTCCAGCGACGATTCCGATTCCGATTCGAGTTCTGATGAGTTATCAGATA
>CAUZJT010000011.1:0-43558 GCA_963580215.1 Gammaproteobacteria bacterium | reverse complement strand
AGCCCGGCGCAACTGATTGTCGTCTATCGAAAAGCCAAGTGGTTCTATAAGGTGTAATTTACACCCGGTGTTTGCGCACAGCCGGATGATATTGCCTGTGTTGGGCGGGATCTCGGGTTCATAAAGAACCACATGAAACATATCAGTCCGGCGTTAGGCGGGTTTGAAGACCGCCAGCAGAACGGCTCCGACGAGAATCAGCACAGGAAACTCATTGAACCAGCGGTAAAAAACATGGCCATGAGCGTTCGCATCATCACGAAACCGTTTTAGCAGGTGACCACACCACAGGTGGTAGACAACCAGGATAATCACCAGAATCAATTTGGCTGCAAGCCAGACCTTGCCAGTGCCTATGCCGTAACCCAACCATAACCACAGCCCGAAAAGGATCGTTAATACGCCTCCTGGCGTCATGATGCCAAAGTACAGTTTGCGCTCCATGATCTTGAATTGGGCTTGCGTTGCCGGATCATTCGTTATGGCGTGGTAGACAAAAAGTCGGGGCAGATAGAAAAGGCCCGCGAACCATGTGACCATGAAGATGATGTGGAAAGCTTTTATCCAGAGCATAGGGTCGGTACAGCTTTTGGAATCCGTGTGCACACAGGACACGAGGGCGGTGACAGATTAACCCAATACATAGCCTATGAGTAACCAAACCATGGTATCACGCAAAAGCTATGAACTTTTGCCCGTCACCAGAAAGCGTTGCAACAGGTCATCCAGAAAACGCCAGCCGAGCACCGTCGTGCAAACCCAGTCATCACTCTTCTCAAGCAAACCGTCTGTTTTGGCTTTTGTTATGGCGGGCTGCAGCTGCTGCCAGGCAAGCCCGGTTCGCTGTTCAAATAACTCAGGGCTGAAACCACCTTTGAGGCGTAGTGCGTTTAAGAGGAATTCAAAAGTCACATCATCCAGGCTCACTGGGACGGCATTGTCGATTTCCAGGCCACTATCAGCCCTGTTAAGATAATCACGCGGATGACGGGGTCTTGCCCAGCGGTACACGGTACCGGCCTGGGTGATCTTGCTGTGCGCTCCCGCGCCGAGACCAACATAGTCTCCAAATTGCCAGTAGTTCAGGTTGTGCCGACAGCGTTTGTTAGGCACAGAAAACGCCGAGACCTCGTAGTGGTCAAAGCCTGCCGTTGCCGCGCGTTGTTCGATTGCGCAGCGTATGTCCCAGGCGGTCTCTTCGGTGGGCAGTTGCGGTGGATCAGCCGCAAACGCCGTATGCGGTTCAATGGTTAACTGGTAAAGGGAAAGGTGCGTGGGCTCAGCCTCGATGGCTGTGTCCAGGTCGGCGAGCGCGCCACTTTCATCTTGGCTTGGCAAGCCATGCATCAAGTCAATATTGAAATTGTCAAAACCCGCCGCGCTTGCACTAGCACAGGCTGTACGCGCCTGTGCGCTGTCATGAACACGGCCCAGCACTTTGAGCGCTCCATCGTCGAAACTTTGGACCCCGATCGACAGGCGATTAACGCCACAGTCCCGGTAGGCCCGGAAACGGCTCACTTCGGCTGATCCGGGGTTGGCTTCTAGCGTGATCTCGGGCGTATTGCCTAATAAATGTTCTCTTTCGAGTCGATCTAGAAGACAGCCAATATTGGCTGCGCTGAAAAGACTTGGAGTCCCGCCGCCGAAAAAAACCGAACTAAAAGACCTACCGGCGCGGAATCTGGCCGTCGAATCAAGGTCAGTCAGTAATGCGGCGATATAGCGATCAGCCTGCAGCACACCACGCAGTGGGTGGGAGTTGAAATCACAGTAGGGGCATTTGCTCTCACACCAGGGCAGGTGGATATAAAGGGCAAGCGGTATGTCTGACGCTAACTCTCTCACGCTGGCAAAGAACTGTTACGTGGTGCACCGCTTTTATAGTCGCGGATCGGAATGGCGATCTTGTTGGCCAGGTGTTGTCGAGATTCTACTCGGCCCGAGGCGTTGTGGGGGCTGACCAGGAGATTGGGTAGATTATCCACGTGCAAGGGGTGATCATTATCAGGCGGTTTATTTTTCAGTGCATCAATTCGGGTTCTGCTGATAGCCCTGGCTCGCAGCGCGCTAGCCAGGTCAGTCTCATTGAAGATGACGTCGCACACAATACTCAGCCCGTCTCTTGTACGTAGCGCAGGCGCTGCAATGCCCGACGTGTCCGTTTATCTGGACGCCCCTTGTTTATGCGCATGGAGTGGGACTGTAGGCGCAGTTGGTATGTCATGGCCAGTCGGTTCTCACGACTTTGTGTGTTTTCGAGGTAGGCGTTTGCGGCTTCGAGGACCGAGACGCGTTTTTCAATCAGCCCGCGAACCTCAATATGATAGACAATGGCTTCGCGGCGTACACGCAAGCTATCGCCCACGCGAATAGTATTTGCTGGTCGGACGTGACGTTGATTGAGTAGTACGTGACCTGCCCGAATAGCAACGACTGCGCTCCGGCGGGTCTTGAAGAATCGTGTCGCCCAAAGCCAGCGGTCAATACGCACGCCGTTATCATGTTCCATGCCAGACACCCCCGCGAGGCCATTATACGGTGGTACGGTAAATCGGTTTTGTGACAGAGGATGTTAAAATCACCCCGATTTACAGTTGGAGTGATTTCTTGAGATTGGCCGCATGCCTAGTTTTGATCGTTGGTCTGTTGGTCGCCTTGCCTGCGAGGGCGTCCGGACCCATCGATGGTGAGGCTGGTATGCTCACCTGGGTTGTCGATACTGATGATTACACCGACACCTCAATTGATACGGCATCTATCGGCGGTTACGCCGAGCTGTGGCTGGATCAGCGCTGGGGGTTTCGCACCGCGTCGTATCGCGTCAGCGAGGATGCTGTCAGCATGGCGCCGGATGAGCAGACCCTGATCGACCTGAAATACCGTCTTGTCAGCCGAGCCGATAACACTTATGTTGCCCTTGGGCTTGGGTGGGAGCAGGATCGATTTGGTGCTGAAGGCAACACTTCCGCTGCCCGTGTGGTAATCGACAGTCACATCGGCGTACTGGGAGCGCTTTACCTCTACGGTGAGGCCGGTTGGGCACCGCAAATGGGTGATCTCGGATTACGCGAGGACCTTTCTTCGATATCAGTTGAAACCGGGCTTGTGCTCAATCCCTTGCCTTTTGTGTCCATGCGCTTGGCTTGGCGTTATCACATCACTGATTACACAGGCAGCATTAGCGGCACTTCTATGCGCGAATCCAGTTACGGCGTGGTTTTTGGCGGCGGCATTCACTGGTGATATCAGTCAAGACAATAATCGACCGGCTTGATCGCCACCAGCCGGAACTTGTTGATAGTCCGCCACCCTGCCAGGCAGAGGTTGCGCTTATCCTGGGTGGCGCACCTTCAGCAAAGGATCCTAAGATTATTTTTATCCAACGATCGGTCTGTGCTGGCGATCCTTGGTCTGGTCAGATGGCTTTCCCCGGTGGTCGGCGAGAGGAAAGTGATCTTCATGCCGGAGACGCGGCACGCCGCGAGACGTTCGAGGAGATCGGCCTGGAGTTGGGACAGCATCAGTTGGTGGGCCGCCTGGGAGACCTGCGGGGTCGGCATGGTGGGCAGTCGCAGGACATGCTGATCTCCTGTTTTGTCTTTGCGATAGAAAGGGTACCTGCGTTGATCCCCAACTATGAGGTTTCGGAGGTAGTCTCGGTGCCTTTGTCGTGCTTATTGGATCCGAGTCTACAAACCCGAATCCGGTACGAACAGGCTGGGGACCAGTGTTTCCCCGGTATATTTGTTGGCCAGGAAGACGAGCGCGTGATCTGGGGCCTGACCTACCGGTTCTTGTGGCAATTGTTTTCCCTGCTGGGACATACCTTGCCGACTGAGTGACAATAGACCGCGTGGTTGCGGGTTAAATCAAACAAATTTTAAGGTGACGTTAATGAAAAGAGCCGATGACAGGGGTGCTGATGAACTAAGGCCGATCAGGTTCACACGATCTTTCAGCCGTCACGCTGAGGGTTCAGTGCTAGTTGAATTTGGCCATACGCGGGTATTGTGTATGGCCAGTGTGGAAAAGCGAGTCCCACGTTTTCTACGTGGGTCAGAACAGGGTTGGGTGACTGCAGAATACGGCATGCTGCCGCGGGCGACCGGTGAACGAATGTCCCGCGAAGCGGCTCGGGGAAAGCAGGGTGGGCGGACCCTCGAAATTCAGCGCCTTATCGGTCGCTCCCTGCGCGCATCGTTGGACCTGGGTGCGTTGGGTGAGCGCACCATCACGCTGGATTGCGATGTGTTGCAGGCTGATGGCGGCACGCGCACAGCGTCGATCACCGGCGCCTGGGTGGCGCTCGCAGACGCCCTGGATAGCTTGGAACGCGACGGCGCGCTAAAAAAACCGGTGCCGCTGCAGCAGGTGGCTTCGGTCTCGGTTGGATTGCACGACGGAGTGGCGTTACTGGATTTGGACTACGTTGAGGATAGCAGCGCTGATACCGACATGAACTTTGTCATGAATGACGCGGGGTGTTTTATCGAAGTGCAGGGAACGGCCGAGCACGCACCCTTCAGTGAAGCACAGATGCAGGCCATGACTACTTTGGCAAAAAAGGGTATCGATGAACTGCTGCTGTTGCAGCGTGTTGCCCGTGAGACTCCTCTGCCGTGACGCAGGAGATCGTGCTGGCTTCGGATAACGCCGGCAAGCTAAAGGAGATTAACGCACTGTTGCATACCAGCGATTTTGTTGTGGTTGGACAGGCGTCCTTAGGTGTTCCTGGGGCAGATGAGACGGGCGGCACCTTTATCGAGAACGCGATCCTCAAAGCACGCAATGCGTCCCAGTATACCGGCCGGCCCGCTCTGGCTGACGACTCAGGACTAGAAGTAGACGCGCTCAATGGTGCGCCGGGAGTACATTCGGCCCGTTTTGCTGGAAGTGACGCCACCGATGCCCACAATCTAGCGAAATTGCTCAGTGCACTAGATGGCGTGCCGCGTGAGCAGCGGGGAGCCCGATTCCGGTGCGTGATGGTCTATCTACGTCAGGCGGATGATGCCACACCACTGATTTGTCAGGGGACCTGGGAGGGGAGTATCGCTGAGCAGCGTCGGGGTGATAATGGTTTTGGCTACGACCCGGTATTTTGGGTAACCCAGGAAAACCAAACCGCAGCTGAACTCGACAGTGACCTGAAAAATAGATTGAGCCATCGTGGACAGGCTTTGACGGCTATGATAAAAAAAATTCAGTTGGGCCCGAACGAATGAGATAAGCCGCTAATCAGGAATTGGTGAACGTATCTTTTTCAATTTCCACCTGCAATTGTCTTTCGGAAATATGGGTATTTTTTATTCCTGGTATCGAAAGGACGTTCTTGCCGATCAGGAGTACGCCGCAAAACAGAAACAGTAGTTTTAACCAGATGGGCCCAGTTGCTCTAATTCCGTAAGCCAGAACAAATATACCAAGGGCCAATAACAAAATGGCGCCAATAACGAGTTTTTGGTCCTGATATTGTAGTTTCACATCACTGACACCGGCTGGTATCGGGATGACCATAAAGGCGTAGTTGCCTTGTTTAACTTCTACCGCGGTGCCATCGATGACCGCATTCCAGTTCTTGTGGTAGTTAATGGGTGCAAAAACCAGACTGGGCTTGTCACTTGTCGCTCGAAACTCAATGTTGCCCTGATAGACATTCAGATTAGAAATCATACAGTTCTGGGTAAGTTGTTGCCCTTCAACCAGGGCATGGGTCACGAGCACCGGTCGATCATAGCTGCTCGCTATTTTCGCCAGCGCCTTGGGGATGCGCGAGCGTTTGGGAACAACCAGTTGATCACTCGCACAATAAACTCTTTCTAGTGGATCATTGATTGCATAAAGTGTATTGGCGTTGTTTCTGCTTACTTCGCTTAGGGTTTCATCCTCAACCGGAATATTTGTGACGATATACCGGGTATTGAGCAGTCTGAGAATTGATGGGTTATGGCCCATCAAGAAAACCACGCCATTAAGCGTTATCGCAACGTCTCCATAGGCTTGCTGCAAAAATTTTATGTACTCGTTGCGAACAGTCGTCGCATACCCTCCGATTGTGGCTAGTTTGTAGTAGGTCAGAATATTATGGTGATAAGACGTGTTGTCCATCACTAACGCTGTTCTAAAATTTCCAGGCGTGGCTTGAATAGTTTCGATAACGTGATTGGTCGGGAAGTGATCCTTAGCATCAAGCCGGGTATTAAAATCATATGCAGCCGGAAACAGTTCGTACGCAGTGACTAGAAGCGCGATTAATCCGACACTATTGAAACAGCGCCGCCGGATTAAAAGATGTCCTGCCAAAATAAATATCGTTAAAGTAATTATTGAAGGAAGGAAAACCCAGAGATTGACGAGAGCATCATGGTGGAGTTTGGCTATCCCAATCCAGGCCATTAAGATTGCAAAAGGTAGCCCCGCCCATACCAGATGGTGTTGCTTTTTATCTTCAAGAAAGTAATGCAATCCATATCCGCTGAGCACTATTGATACAAAAAGAATCAGTGTTAAAAACCGATCAAATTCACCGGCACCGCCCAATGGGACGAGATTTATCAGCTCAACCATAATGAGGCTTTTGTTGAAAAGCGCAAAAAGAATTAGCAGGGTAATGGTAAGGGCGATAATCAGTCGGTCAGAGCGGCGAAGACCGCCACAGATTCCATACAATGTCAGATAGACGCCAATAAACCCGAAGAACGCCCGAAATTCGATATCGTTGGAGTTATAGATGTCTTGTAGGCCTGGTGCGCTTAGTACGCCGCCCAGATAATTTGCAGATAAGAAACGCACAACCTCTAAAGGCCTTGGGAAGCAGTCCGATAAAAGCGCGAGAAAAGTGCTGAAGGAATAACCACCGTCAAAAACCTGATAACGAAACTTCTGGGCACCACGCAATCCTTCTGATATTTCATTGGCCTGCGATAGGACATCGGGGATTAGTAATGCTGCTGCGATAATGTAAAGCGCGTGCAGTGTGATCCAAGATCCGATCTTTTGAACTACACCTGTTTTTAACAATAGAAGAAATATGGTGTTAAAAATCCCAATGAAGATAAAGGTGTATAAAACGATTTGGGTATAACCACTGCTATAGAAAAAGACTACGCTGATGACTAGCCCCAAGGCTGTGGGCCAGTCCGGCCCATCACGTATAAATCTCAGATTCAGGAAAAAAATCAAAGGTATCCAAAGTTGAGTTGCAAGATGCTGAGGAAAAAGCAGCCATACCATCTGGTGGGTGTTGTAAGTCCAGGCGATCCCAGCGATAGCGGCAATAATCGGGCGAAACCCCAGATACACCATAAGGGCGTATATAAAAACACCGGCGAGGATTAATCTGAACCACGTGCTCCAATCCAGAGCGTTAGGAACGCTCATAAAAAGTTGAAAAAAACTGCTTAAGAAGATGCCCGTGCCTTGGCCAGTGGAGGGCTGGCCTGTCAGAATATGCGGCAAGTAATCCGTATTGCTGCCGTGACGAAGTGCGTCCCAGAATATCTTTTTGTAGGGGTAGTGCGCTGTCGGAGAATCTGCGAGCAGGTTGTTGTTGACAGCGCTGGGCCCCAATTCTGCCTCCCAGGCTGGCTTATTAAGAATGAAATCGAACGCACTCAGATGCTTATCTTGAAATAAAACCTCATGCAGGTAGGCAGTTGCCAACAAGGCAAAGAAGCACCCATATAAAGCATGAAGGTACTTTGGAGACAGGTTAATCGCGGGGAAATTCATTAGCTTGGGGAAGGTCGTATATCATTAGCCGTTATTAGCCCATGTCTATAGAGTTTTCTCGGCAATTTTCTAAGCAATAAATAAAAGTATTCGATCGTATGCGCCACGACTACTGATCGCGTATTCCTGCACGGGGCTGCAACCGGTTTGGAGAATCTGGGCAAAGTGAATCGAGAATAAGCATGAGATCGCCGCGCATAGGTCAGTATAAGCGGACTAGCCGTTGTTTGAAGATTGCATACAAAGAGGGTGATTCCCTGTTTGGCCAGATACCTTGCCTGCAGTGCTAGGCCTAAAAGTTGATGCCACGCGGGCACATAGCATCCCGGAGCCGGCAGAGGAGAACGGTTTGGGGTTTGGCAAGAGTTGAGTGTATAGCCCGTGTCGCTAAGAGAATTGAAACCGACAACGCAAGTATTAACAGATCGAGGCCGTTAGGCCCATGCCCCTCTTGTTGGTGGTTACAAAGGATGTGCATACGTAATTGTAGGGAGTAAACAAATGAAACAGCTGGTACTGGTCCGACATGGGCAGAGCACCTGGAATCTGCAGAACCGTTTTACCGGCTGGGTCGACGTAGACCTATCTGAACGAGGGGTCAACGAAGCGCGGGATGCCGGGCGCACCCTGAAGGCGCGGGGTTATCGTTTCGACCTCGCGATGACCTCTTTCCTGCAACGCTCGATTCACACTCTGGAATTGATTCTGGAAGAAATGGGCCAGATGTCCCTGCCGGTACAGACTGATTGGCGTCTGAATGAGCGCCACTATGGGGCTTTGCAGGGCCTGGACAAAAAGGAAACCGCAGCTCGCCACGGTGATGAACAGGTACTCAAGTGGCGCCGTGGGTATGCTGTGCGTCCACCCGCACTCGAGGCCAACGACCCATCACATCCGGCCAACGATTCGCGTTACCACGGTATCGATGGTCTGCCCGCCACCGAATCGTTAGCAGATACGCTAGTACGGGTAATGGAGTGGTGGCACGAGCAACTGGTGCCGCAACTGGAATCAGATCGCAAAGTACTGGTGGTGGCCCATGGCAACAGCTTGCGAGCTATGGCCAAGTTTCTCGATGACCTCAGTGAGGATGAGATCATGCAGTACAACATCCCTACTGGGTTTCCACTGGTTTATCACTTTAACGATGACCTGAGTGTCGCAGGCCATGAGTACCTTGCTGATGCAGCGGTGCTCGAAGCGGCGGTTAGCGAAGTGAAAAGCCAGGCTTCTTCAAAACCTTGAGCCGGTATCGCGGGTGCGGGTCGCTCAGTCTCGGCGCAGGCGTTCGGACAGTGCGATCGGGTTGGGATAGCGAAACACCACCACAGTTGACGAGATCACAAAAGTGATCAGTGTGGCCAGTTGTACCAAGGCCCCGGCCTTGGTACTCATCACCTGCACTTGTAGTGCCACAGCCACGAGCAGTAAAGAGAATTCACTCATCTGTCCCAGCCGTACCCCAGCTTCGCCGGCCAGTATGCGACTCTCGCCAAAGTTTCTGAAAAGTATCCGGTAGGTCAGTGGCTTAACCAGCACCACAGCCAGCGCCAGCAACAGCGCGCCAGGCCAGACGTCGCCCGCACTGCCCAGGTTAAAACCAGCACCGAGCGCAAAAAAGAACATCACCAGGAAGAAATCGCGTAGCGGACGCAAACTATCGGCGATGAACGGCGCAATGGGGCTGTTAGCCAGGGTAATGCCGCCGATAAAAGCACCCACCTCGTAAGAAAGTCCGAGGCTTTGAGCCAGCTGGGAAAATCCCAGACACCAGCCCAGCGTCAGCAGAAAAACATATTCGCCAACCTTGTCAAAACGATGGAACAGGGGCCGTAGTACCACACGCTCCGCGAGCAGCCCGCCGAGAAAAAGCGCTGGCAGGCCAGCGAACTGAATCGTGTTTTGCAGCCACGATACTTCCCCACCGGCAATTGCATGAAGATACAGCAACGCAACGATGGCTAGCAGATCCTGCAGCAGCAAAATGCTGATGATGACTTCGCCGGTATGGCGGTGGTGAAGCACCGTAGTGGGCAGCAGTTTCAGGCTGATGATGGTGCTAGAAAGCGTGGTGGCAATGCCGACCAGTAGGCAGTCAGGCTGGGAAAACCCGAGCGCTGCGGCAATCCCGTAGCCAAGGAGTGCAAACACCAGTGTGCTTGCGAGCGTCACACCAATCGCTTCACGCATCAGCTCCAGTAGTTTGCGTGGGCACATGTCTATACCCAGCAGAAACAGCAGAAAAATGATGCCCACATGGGCGATATCCTCGATCAGATGCGGATCATCGACAAGGCCGAAGCCAGATGGGCCGCACAGTACCCCCAGAGCGATATAGGCGATCAGCAGCGACTGACGTGCATACAGGGCGACAGTGGCTAACAGGGCCGCGCCTGTGAAGATCAGGAAGACCGAAAAAAGAACTGATTCACCAATCACGGTTTGCAGGGCACGCCACTCATCACGTGTTCAGGCGGGAAAGTAATCCGGTGCTCCGCCGTCTTTCCACTTGATGTTGCAGCCGACACTGGGGATTTGCTCATCTGCGATGACACTACCCGCAAGAACCGCATCAGCGGCATTACGCAGGTCGACTCCTGTAACCGGTTCATTGCTTTTGGGCCGACTGGCATCGAACTGACCACGATAGACCAGGTGCATCTCGCTATCAAATAGAAAAAAATCCGGCGTGCAAGCCGCTCGGTAAGCTTTAGCCACCGACTGGTCTTCATCATAAAGATAGGGAAAGGAAAAGCCATGACGGATAGCGCTTTCAGACATTTTTGCCGGGGAATCATCCGGGTAGTTATCGGCATCATTCGCACTGATCGCCACTAGCGCCAGTCCACGAGGCGCGTAGTCTTTGGCAAACTGCACCAGCGCCTCGCGGATATGGATCACATAAGGACAGTGATTGCAGATAAAGGCAATCAGCAAAGCCGAGCTGCTGGTGTAATCTGACAGCGAAACCATTTGCTCCCCGGCTGCGGGATTCGTGTCAGGCAGGCAAAAAGTGGGAGCCGGTGAACCCAGGGACCCCATAGTGGACGCGGTGCTGACCATAGAAAAGGCTTCTAAATAGGTGGAAATTATTTAAATTTTAGCATGTGCCAGCATGAGCCTCATGCTGGCTCCAAATCCAGTCTTAGCCGATTGTCGTTACAATAATCGACTGATCTTAAAACCAGCGGTGCAAGTTTTGCCTTCAAAGAAAACACTGACCCATGTTAACGAGCGCGGCGAAGCCCACATGGTGGATGTGGGGGAGAAAGAGGTGACCGCTCGCCGCGCTGTCGCCCGGGGCAGCATCTGCATGGAGCGCGCTACGCTGAACCTGATTACCGAGGGCGGGCATCCTAAGGGAGACGTGCTTGCAGTAGCTCGCGTCGCCGCGATTATGGCAACCAAGCGCACCTCCGAGATTATCCCGCTGTGTCACCCGCTTTTTTTAACGGGGGTGGATGTGATCTTCGAGGTAGACAGTAATGCCCAGTGCGTGCATTGCACGGTCACTACCGAGACTCGTGAGCGCACGGGTGTCGAGATGGAAGCCTTGACCGGTGTCAGTGCTGGCTTACTTACCGTGTATGACATGTGCAAGGCGGTGGATCGGGGCATGAGCATCACCGACGTGCAGTTGCTGGAAAAATCTGGTGGCCGCTCGGGTGACTGGGAGCGAAAGACATGAGTTCGGCGAACAGAGTGACACGCCAACCCAGCTGCGACGATGAATATGATTCGGCCTTGCTACCAGTGGACGGCGCGCTTAAGCGCATCGCCGAGACTGTTAGCCCTATCAGCGACGTTGAAGTTGTCGCGCTGCGCCAGGCGCTCGACCGGATTCTTGCTGCCGATGTGCACTCTCCGATCGAGGTGCCTAACCATACCAACTCGGCTATGGACGGTTATGCGCTGCGTTTTGCAGATTTAGACAAAACATCACTGCAGATGATTGGCACGGCATGGGCGGGCAGAGCCTTCAACGGCTCGGTGGGCCCAGGAGAGAGTGTGCGCATAATGACCGGTGCGGTGTTGCCCGACGGCGCCGACACAGTGGTCATGCAGGAGCATGTTGAGCGCGATGGCGACGTGATCCGGGTGGCGGGTGGTCAGCGTGAAGGGCAACATGTACGTCACGCCGGGGAAGACCTGGCACGTGGTGGTACTGCGCTTCGTGCTGGACGCCGGCTGCTGGCAGCGGATATCGGCATGGTGGCATCGCTGGGCGTTAGTGAACTTCCAGTATTGCGCCAACCGCAGGTGGCTTTTTTCTCTAATGGCGATGAGTTACGTTCGATTGGCCAGCCGCTGGCACTAGGAGAGGTCTACGACTCCAACCGCTATACCCTGCACGGCATGCTGACCCGCGCAGGCGTAACTTTCAATGACCTTGGGGTAGTGCCGGACGACCGCGAGCAGATCCAGAACACTTTTTTGCGTGCTGCCAGTATGGCCGATGTAGTCATCACCTCTGCCGGCGCTTCAGTCGGCGACGCAGATTACGTCAAAGAGGTGCTGGACGAGATCGGCCAAGTCAATTTCTGGAAAATCGCAATGAAACCGGGCCGACCGCTCTCTTTCGGGCGAATAGGCGGCAGCCTTTTTTTTGGCCTGCCGGGTAACCCGGTTTCGGTCATGGTCACGTTCTACCAGTTCGTGTTGCCTGCGCTCAAGCATCTGTCTGGCGAGATTGCCTGGCAGCCACTGCGGCTTAGGGCTCGCACGACTGATCGACTGAAAAAACGCCCTGGTCGTACCGAATTCCAACGCGGTTTCCTGTCGCAGGATGAAAGCGGCGACCTGGTAGTTGCAACGACTGGCGAACAGGGCTCGGGCATTTTGAGTTCGATGAGTCAGGCCAATTGTTTTGTCATCCTGCCCCTCGACAGCGCCGGTGCGCAACCGGGTGACTCTGTGATAGTCGAGCCGTTTGTCGGGCTGGTATAACTTTTACTTGCCAAAAATCCCTATCGCTAAGTGGCCCCGTAAGGTTTCGGTGGCTGTAACGAGCTTGCCCTATGTTGTTGCAAAGCTTTGCCGTGTTTCTCACTCTGGAAGGCGACGGCGCGTTCCAGGGTGCCTGTATTGGCTTCAGTACCTGACAGGGTGGGCCACCTTGGCCAAAACGCCAATGAGTGCTGGTCGGTGACTTTCAAACGATAATTGCTGGGCCCAAATTGGTTTTTGTAAGAGCAGGTTATAGTGCAAGACCCCCAATCGGATTGGCCGACCATGCTGACCAAGACAAAAATTGATCATCCCAACGCTTGGACTACTGATTCCGTTTGTTCTAAATCTGATGTCGCCTATTCGCTGAGCAAGACGGAACTGGCCGACCTTGACCAGGCCTTGCGCACTGTCAAGGAGCGTGGCCTGGATCTTGAAAAAATTACTGCCCGGGATTTTCCTCTGACTGTGTTAAGCCCCGCTCTAGCGCAGTGGCTGCATGAAATCCAGGAAAGAAAAGGTTTGATTTTGTTGAGTGGATTTCCTGCCGATCGTTACTCGAAGGAGGATTGTGGACTCATCTTCTGGGGGATTGGTGCACATATGGGTGAAGCCCAGTCGCAAAGCCTGGCTGGGGATCTGTTGGGACACGTCGTAAACCTTGGTGGCAAGAACGCCCGCTACCGCGCCTACCAGAACAGCACCGAGCTGGCTTTGCATACGGATTCGACTGATATCGTCGGGATGATGTGTCTCACACCCGCCAAGGAGGGTGGCTTGAGTGGCTATGCCGCGGCTGCTGCAATCTATAACGAACTTGTGGAAAATTACCCGGACGCTCTAGCTACGCTGTGTGAAGGGTTTCACTACCATCTGTTCGGTGAGCAGGCAGAGGGTGAATCGCCGATCACGGAACAAAAGGTACCCGTATTTTCAATGAAGGATGGCTATCTCAGCATCAGCTACCTGAGAAGTTATATTGAAATGGCTTTTGCAGAGTTGGGCAAAGAGAAAACCTTGGCCGAACAGAGCGCATTGGATATCCTGGACAAGGTAGCGCACGGTCCTCGGTGTTATCAGCAGTTCATGCTAGCACCAGGAGATATTTTGCTGTTCAATAACTACACGGTTTTGCATAACCGAACAGCGTTTGCAGACGATGATGATTCTGACAAGCGACGTCATATGCTGCGACTGTGGTTAAGAGCACATAAACCGCGCCCCATCGTGGATGACATCTCGGCGTTTGGCAAGCGCGCTGGGATTGCTAAACAGACCGGTCGAGCCAGTGTTTATCAAGGTGCACTGGAGTATGAAGAATATGCGGTGCCTAAATCCTAGCCAGTTGTGGCTGATCTATAACGGCGTTTTGTACTAAAGTTTTCTTTTCCGCGGTGAGATCGAGCCGCGGCAGTGGTGATCGGGCAGCATTGATGAAAAGCGACGTTCAAAGATGGGAAGCGAAGTATCTTGGTGCTGAGTTGGCGCCCACGTTGCATGTGGATCCATTGCTTGCAAGGTATATCGATACCCGGGTTGATCGAAGCCGAGCCTTGGATGTCGCGGCGGGTACTTGTCACGCCAGTGTGTATCTGGCGCAGCAGGGTTTTCAGGTTACAGCGCTCGACTGTAGTGCCGCTGGATTGGCTCTGGGTCGGCGCCTTGCAAAGCGCGAAGGCGCGGCAATCGAGCTCTGTGAGCTTGATCTGGATAAAGCCGTTCTGCCCAAAGGACTCTGGGCTGTGATCTGCTGTTTTCGTTATCTCAACCGCAGATTGTTTGTGCAGATGGCGAAGGTATTGGCACCCGGCGGGATTTTGATTTTCAAGACTTTCAATGTGCATCATCTCGTCAAAGCACCAAGTTTTAGCCCGGAATATGTACTGCAACCCGGTGAACTGGCTTCGGCTTTTTTAATGCTCGATACGATTGAACTGGCTGATGGCGATGACCCACAAGAGAATACATCGTGGATTGTGGCGCGTCGTCCACGCTGATTAACGCCACGACCATCTGACAAAGCGTTTTATCAACCGGCGGTATTTTTCTCGACCCAGCGCTCTCCCGAGGCAAGGGTTTCTTTTTTCCAAAAAGGTGCGGTCGATTTCAACGCCTCCATAATCTCACGGCAGGCATCAAAGGCGGCCTTTCGGTGTGCTGAGAAAGTGGCAACCAGGACAATATCGTCGCCGGGTTTGAGTTCACCGACGCGGTGGATGACCAGTGCATCGTCGAGGTTGTGTGCAGACATGGATTGGCTCACCATAGCTTGTAACTGATTTTCGGTCATGCCAGGATAGTGCTCCAGCACCATCGTTTGTACATCATCCCCCTCATTAAAATCGCGCATGGTGCCCACAAAAACAGCGCTGGCGCCACTTTTGCCTATCGCAAGGTGGCTGGAGCGATAATCGGCCACCGCTTGCCAGGGATCGAAGGGATGTTCCAGAACCTCAATGGTCATCGCTACCTCAGCCGCCGGTCACAGGCGGAAAGAACGCCACCTCGTCGCCGTCAGCCACTGTCCGGTCCAGCGCAGCGTACTCTTTATTAATGGCCACCAACATTTCTTCATCGGCTTCTTGCCCACTGGCCGATGTCCAGACATCACGGGCGGTTGTTATGCCTTGCGCATCTATCTCTAGGGCAGCGCTGCCAATGCGCTCTTTCAGGCTGGCGAAGAATCGGACGTTGATGCTCATGAATGGAATGGGGTATTAAGGAAATCAAGGTGATGGCAACCCTATAATAGGGCGAGACCTATTTAGCCACAAGCGAAGGTGTTGCCCATGTCCAGCAAAGCCCGTGAATTTGTTCCAGTTCCTATCGCAGTGATGACAGTATCGGATTCGCGTACTGAAGCCGATGATAAGTCGGGCAAGTTGTTAGTCGAACGCCTGACGGGCGTAGGCCACCGGATTGTCGAGAAAGTTATCGTACCCGACGATATCTTCCAGATTCGTTCTGTCGTGTCACGCTGGATCGCTGAACCTGGGGTTCAGGTGGTACTGACCACGGGAGGCACCGGTGTGACGGGCTTTGATGGAACCCCAGAGGCTATAGCACCGTTGCTAGAAAAAGAGCTCAATGGCTTCGGTGAGATCTTTCGGGCTGTGTCCTACGAGGAGATCGGCACATCGTCATTGCAGTCACGCGCTGTGGCTGGGGTCGCGAACGGCACCTATCTTTTTTGCCTGCCCGGATCCTCCGGTGCCTGTGCTACCGCGTGGGACAAGCTGTTGCAGTTCCAGCTGGATTACCGAACCCGACCGTGTAATTTGGTTGAACTGATGCCTAGATTGTTGGAACACCGCTAGAGACCCAGGAATCTTCGCCAAGTCAGCATCGCCCGATCAGCAGAGCATCCATGGCTTTGCGGCAATTGATGCAAGGAAAGTCTCGACAAGAACAATACGGGACGCTCTGGTGGATTGCCCATACACTTGTTCAACTGGATAGTGAAGTCTGTTAGAGAACCCGGGTCTATCTATGACTGATTCCACTGAACCTTCTTCAGCGATGCCACGTGCTGCTCGTCGACGTAAAGGCCGTATAAACGCGCCGGCACGCGTCGGGCTGGCCCAGTTACCCTGGGGTCAGCCACGATACCTCGATGCCCCGATTGAGCCTTTGGATGCTGAAGGCGTCGATAAAATTCATAACGCGGCGATGCGTATCCTCGAGGAGATTGGCATCGATTTTCTGCACGATGATGCCCGGGAAATTCTCGCCCGGGCGGGCTGTGATGTAAAAAAGGATTCTGTAACAGTGCGCATGGATCGCGCCCTGGTGATGGAGCAAGTGGCCAAGGCGCCAAAGCGCATCGTAATGACGCCGCGCAATCCAGACCGCGCGCTTGTATTTGGGGAAACCTACGCCGCTTTTGGCTTGGTCTCCAGTCCACCCAATGTCTCGGATCTTGATCATGGTCGACGGGTGGGTAATCGCACCGATTACCAGAATCTATTGAAGCTGGCGCAAAATTTCGAGTGTATTCATTTCACTGGCGGTTACCCGGTTGAGCCAGTTGACCTGCACCCATCGATTCGCCACCTCGATTGCCTGTTCGACCTGCTGACACTGACAGACAAGCTGGTGCACGCCTATTCTCTCGGCGTTGAGCGTGTCGAGGATGCCATGGCCATGGTACGCATTGCGGCGGGCCTGGATCAGGAAGCGTTTGAACAAGCCCCAAGGATGTTTACCAATATCAATTCTTCCTCGCCATTGAAGCACGATTGGCCCATGCTCGATGGTGCTATGCGTCTGGCGCGACACAACCAGCTGGTCATCATTACGCCTTTTACTTTGGCAGGCGCGATGGCGCCCATCACTCTGGCAGGAGCAATCGCACAGCAGACCGCCGAATGTCTGGCGGCGGTTACCCTGCTGCAGCTGGTTCGCCCCGGTGTTCCGGTCGCCTACGGATCGTTTACCTCTAACGTAGATATGAAGTCAGGTGCCCCCGCTTTTGGAACACCTGAATATGTACGTGCCACCCAGATGTCAGGGCAGATGGCGCGGTACTATGGCCTGCCCTGGCGTGCGTCTAATGCCAACGCGGCTAATTGTGTTGATGCCCAGGCCACCTGGGAGAGCGCCGCTTCTCTGTGGGCGTGCTCCAGCGCCAACGCCAACATTGTTTATCATGCAGCGGGCTGGATGGAAGGCGGCCTTTGCGCAAGCTTTGAGAAATTTATCATTGACTGCGAGATGCTACAGCAGCTGAGTTATTACCATCAACCCATCGGCATAAGCGATGATGATCTTGCGATCGAGGCTATTCGTGCCGTTGGACCCACCGGTCATTTTCTCGGTGCAGAACATACGATGTCACGCTACAAGAGCGCTTTTTACAGTCCGTTTCTCTCCGATTGGAGTAACTTCGAGAACTGGGAGCAAGCGGGCGCCGTTGAGACTCCCTGGCGAGCCAACCGCATATTCAAAGAAGTCCTTGCGCAGTATCAGCCGCCACCCATGGACCCAGGGGCGCACGAAGAGCTTGAAGCTTTCGTTGTAAAACGTAAAAGCGAGGGCGGCGCCCCGACAGATTTCTGAGACTTGTCGCTTTTGCTCAGACTTTGATAAGTATTTTGCGCAAATTGATTACTGACGGCATCCAAATTCTGGCAGCATAGCTTCCATCGATAAAGTACGAAACCGTGTAAAGACAGTTGGGCCGCGTACAAGGAGCGTTTTTCAGTTGTTTGTCATATTGCAAAATAACCGGTACTCTTCGCTGTCGCTCAGCGAAGAATGTGGGCAGCCTGTCGAAAACTGGAGATCAACCACGTGAAATTTGTTGTTCGTGCAAGTGTATTGCTTTCGATGCTACTGCTCAGCGGTTGTTCGGATGGGTGGTGCTGGCCCTTTGACTGCTCTTCCAGCAAGTCGTCATCGGGCGTGGTTGATGACAGCGCGGATGTGGCCGTCGAAGACCCTTACGATAACCAAATTGGTGGTGGCAGTGGCACTTCCGAATTTGATCTCAGCAAGGTCACCTGGCTGCACACCGATGTATCGAGTTGGCCAGTTACCAGCACCTTGTCTATCAGTATTAAAAACGGAACGATGTGCCTCAACTTTTCTGGCACCTCAACTTGGCCAACGGCAAAGATTCTCCATACGAATGGAACCCGCTACATTCAAGTGAATGCAAATCCGTGGGTTTTCGTAAACCAGGCTGGAAAATGGTACGGCGGTACCTGGGAGTGGATGACACCCAACGGCAACTGTAAACCGATAAGCAAGATTGAGGGCGGCCATATAAAGCAAGCGCCGCTAACGAATTGGGAGCCTAGATCAGGAGACAAACTTTATTTCATGGTGTCGTCTATCGCGAGAGGCGCAAATCTGAACAACTATAAGGCCCGGACCAATGTCGTTGAGGTTACCTGGCCCTGATATAGCTTTGAAGAAGTGCACATAAGGCTAGAGAGATTTATTCTCCCTAGCCTTAAGAAATCGTCGACCTGATTTTTTGGAGAAGATTGTTGTTGATTTCCCGCGGGCCTGAATTATGACGATTCTGGTATCGTCGCTCGGCTGGTAGACGTACCCCGTCCAGTTGGCCCAGGCGTTTGATAAATTCTTCGCTTTGCTCCTGCCAGACACCGCCTGAGAGAATTTCGGGATTCATCGCCAGGATAAACTGACCGCCTTGTGGTGGACCGCCGTCGCCACTGTCGCGCTCTTTGGACGCAAAGCTTGCGGTCTCACCCACAAGGGGCCCGGCCAGCAGTTCGATCATCATCGCAATATGTGAGCCCTTGTGCCCACCAAAAGGTAAAAGCACGCCTTTGATGATCTCAGCCGGGTCAGTGGTTGATTGACCGTTTTCATCAAGGCCAGTGCCAGGTGGAACCGGCTTGCCGTCTCGGGCTGCGATCTGCACATCACCCATGGCTATGGCCGCTGTCGCCATATCAAAAACCAATGGTGGAGCGTCGGGGCGCGGCCAGGCAAAAGACAAAGGGTTGGTCCCATAAAGAGGCTTGTTCGCGCCAAAAGGTGCCACGCTAGGCATGTAGGAAACACAGCTGATAGCGGTCAATCCGTGCTTCGCTAATGCCTCAGTTTCGGGCCACAAGGCGGCAAAATGATGTGTTCGGGTAATCGACAGTACTGCCAAGCCGTTTTTGTGGGCAGCCTCAGCCAGTGGCTCCAGGCAGCGCTGGTGGGCGAGTGGTGCGTAGCCCAGATCACCATCGCAATGTAGCGCAACCGCAGTGCGCGAGTGCAGCTTTGGGTCGGCATTACCGTTGACTTTGCCGCTTTGCAACGAGGCAACATACCCCGGTATGCGGAACAGTCCGTGAGAATGGGAGCCATCACGCTCAGCCCGCATTACTGTATTCGCAACAGCGTCCGCGTTTTCTTTGTTGGCGCCGGCTTGAGTCAGGGCATCTTGAGCTATTGAAAAAATCTCTGCCAGGGTGAGTTGCGTCGTGCTCAAACCGAAACCACCGTCAGCCCGAGTGATTGCCAGTTTTGCATGCCACCGCGAAAGTAATGGATCTTTGCGGCCGGGTCTCCCATTCGCAATAAGGTGCGTATCGTCGTTGGTGACTGACCGCACCAGATGCCGTTGCAAAATAGAACCAGGGTCTTTGCATTTGAAGAATCAAGCGAGAGGCCTGTGTTCAGAACATCAAACGACTCTTCCATAATTTCCAGTGCGCATTCCCCATCCTTGAACTTGGTGAAAGCAATATTGATCGATCCCGCAAGGGTGCCGCGCCGCGCCCAGTCGCGCGCGAGCGAGTCGATAATCAGCAGGCCTTCGTCCCCCGATTCCAACTGCTGCATAAAGCCGATCATCTCCAGCGCTCCAATTGTGGTTACGGCGTGTGGCGCAAAAGGGTGCATGGGTTGGATCTTGCCGCGGTAGGTCGGCTGGTAGAGTTCGACAATGCGATTGGCCCGGCCCTGGTTGCGCATCACCATGACAGTTTCGCCGTTATGGGTCATGGAGAAACTTTTGAGTTCGGACGAAATCATTACCGGCTTGGCATCCTCTTCAGCAATAGCCGGTAATGCAAGTAAGCCGCCCAGTAGCACACGCAGCAGCCATGTCGAATAACGGAGATTTTTCATTTACGCTTCATCTTTGATCAACAACACGGGCACAGTATAGTTTTTCTTGGCGGGCTCGTATCGTTATACATGGAGTTGTCAGACAGCACGACATTCTTCGTGATGAGAGGCACTGGTGATGTTCTACAATCCCCGCTGATGTGTTAACTAACAGGCGAACACGGTGGCGAAGCTCTATTTCTACTATTCGGCAATGAATGCTGGCAAGACGACGAATCTACTGCAGTCGAGCTACAACTATGCCGAGCGTGGCATGAACACGCTGGTGCTGAAACCGCGCATCGATAATCGTGCAGGGGAAAGCCGGGTTCGTTCACGAATCGGTCTTGAGGCCGATGCGATCGATGTGGGCCCCGAAGTCGACCTGCGCCAGTTGGTGGTTCGCGAAGGTGAGGAACAAGCTGTGCATTGTGTGTTGGTGGACGAGGCTCAGTTTCTCAGCGCCCAGCAGGTCGGACAGCTTACCGAAGTCGTCGACACGCTGGATATACCAGTACTCGCCTATGGGTTGCGTACCGATTTTCTTGGAGAACTGTTCGAAGGTGCGCAGTTACTGCTGGCATTGGCAGACGAATTACGTGAGATCAAGACCGTGTGTTACTGCGGTCGCAAAGCCATCATGACGGTACGTTTTGACGGTGAGGGCAGGCCGATGCGGGCCGGTGATCAGATTCAGATTGGCGGTAATGAGACCTATATCTCGATGTGCCGGCGTCACTTCAAGGAAAGCCTGCAGGACAGCACGAACTGAGCGCTATCTCAAAGCCAGAAACGTTCGGACTGACTGTACTCAGTCGATAAAACTGACCCAGTCGTCAACTGCTTCACGCTCAGTCGTCAAGCGATTCTCGATCGCGCTGTTATCGGCGTATCCCAAAGACATGCCACACACCAGAGTCTCGTTATCATTCATTCCAAGATATGAATGAATCACCCGGTGAAATGGTGTAAAGGCTGCTTGTGGACAGGTATCCAGGCCACGGGCCCGGGCAGCAACCATGATGTTCTGAAGGAACATACCATAGTCCAGCCAACTGCCCTTCTCCAGCACCCTGTCTATGCTGAAAATCAGTCCAACCGGCGCATCAAAAAATACATAGTTGCGTCCGTGCTGTTGGTGCATTGCCGTCTTGTCGTCCCTGGTGATGCCCAGCAGGCCATACAAGTCCCAGCCGATTTTGCGCCGGCGTTCGAGGTAAGGAGAGATCCATTTGTTGGGGTAATAGGCGTATTCAGAAGTGTGCTGCGCCGCTTTATCCGGATTGTTGTACACCGACAGTATGTTTTTACTGATGCCGGTCAAAGCCTTGCCGGTCAGGACATATACCTGCCACGGTTGGGTATTGGTACCTGAGGGCGCCCGCGATGCGGTGGTGAGGATCGTACGGATCGTTGCCCGCTCGACCGGCGTTGGTAAAAAGGCCCGTATCGACCGTCTTGAAGCAATCGCTTCATCGACTGGATTGTTGTGAGGGGTATTCATCAGATCGGATCGTTATAAACGAAGGTTGTCGGTAATTGATCTTACAGGTAGTACAGTATCAAGCTCGCCGCGAGCAGCACCGCCACCCAGAATACCATCGAGCCGGTCGGCCAGGATCGCGCCAGAGCCCCCTCGGGGCCATAGTGACGCACAACCGAGCGCATCGCGACACGGCTGACATTTTGTGTGGCCTGGCCCAGAGTGTCGCTGATGGCGGTCAATCTTTGAGTGCAGTGGCGCACCCAACGTGGCGCCAAGCGGCGATATAGCCACTCGACATCAATATTGGTAGAGCGCAGTTCAGGCGGGTAAATCCCTGAAACCTTGAGCCAGGCAAACGCAGCGGCTGAAAAAACCAGCAACTGAATCTGCGCCAGTATATGGCTGCCGTCGAAAGGCGCATAGCTCGTCGAGTATGGCAGCAGCTCATAAAGCGCCCACGGATAACAGCCGATTAAGACGCAAAGTACAGCCGCCAGACCCATCGCAGCCAGCATGTTTAGTGGTGGCTCGGTGGTCCGGATACCACTGTCGTGGGAGAAAAAAGCGAAAAAAGGAATCTTGATGCCGGCATGGTGAAATACACCTGCCGAGGCGAATAGCAGTGCCAGCCAGACCCCCGGGTGACCTTCTTCCAGCACCGCGACCATAACCATGGATTTGCTGACGAAGCCGCTGAAAAGCGGAAAGGCCGAGATCGATGCTGCGCCGACGATGCAAAGGCCGGCGGTAATAGGCATGCTTTTGTACAGCCCGCCCAGATCAGAGCCATTGATGCGCCCGGTCATGTGCAGTACGGCGCCCATCGACATCATCAGCAGGCCTTTAAAGATCACATCGTTAAAGGCGTGAGCGATCGCACCATTCATAGCCAGCGCCGTACCCAGGCCAATGCCCACGACCATGAAGCCGATCTGGTTGATCATGCTGTAGGCAAGCACACGGCGCAGGTCGTTTTCAATCACGGCGTAAAAGATTGGGAAGCAGGTCATGGTCGCGCCGATGTAGACCAAGGCCTCGGTGCCGGCAAAGCCACGAGCAAGAGCGTAGACCGCGACCTTGGTGGTAAAGGCACTGAGAAAAACTGTGCCGGTCGGGGTGGCCTCGGGGTAGGCATCTGTGAGCCAGTTGTGCAGCAAGGGAAAGGCGCACTTGATGCCGAAGGCGATAAAGATCAGGAAGCTTCCCGCGCCATTCAAACCGATATGGTTAAAGGCCAGCGAGCCGCTGTGCCGATACAGCATCAGCGCTCCAGCAAGCAGTAGCACGCCCGATAGCACCTGGATCACAAGGTAGCGCATACCGGCCCCCCAGGCCCGATCAGTGCGGCTGGCAAATATTAGAAACGCCGAGGTCAGGGCCAGTATTTCCCAGAACAAGAACAAGGTCAAAAGGTCGCCTGCGAAGACCGCCCCGATTGCACTGCCGGCATACAACAATGCTGCGACATGTTGGCTACGGTCGTCAACGTGTAGCGAGAAGACAATGCCGATAAATGCGCCGATGTGAAACAGGATGCCGAACAGCATGCTCAATTTATCAACGCGCAGCGGTTCCAGATACAGGTCCATAAAGGCGACACGCACCAGAAGATCTGGGGTGAGATTCATCAGTGCGAGTCCGCCGACCAGTGGCACGGCCAGCATGACTACTTGGCGTGCGCGCCGCGGTAGCACCGCAGCTGCCAGCGCCGCCAGGTAGAAAAGCACAAAAGGCGGTAGTTCAGCCATCACGATCGTAGTAATCCTCGGCGCGCATCAGCAGCTTACGCAACTCCTTGGCTACCAGCACCAGTACCACGCAGGCGACAAAACCGTAAATGGCATAAAAGCCCCATACCCCTTCCCAGGGATGCACGATGTGGCGGTGGTAAACAAAGTCGGCACCGATGGTGACGATACATATAGCGACTAGCGCCCACAGCACTCGTCGTACGTTTTGCGGTTTGTCAAAGATATGGGCCTTGTCGTTCATCGGAGTCTCAAGGAATCAGCATGCCCGCCAGTTGGTAAACTGGGCCGGGAAAGAAAAATAGCGTGACACAGGCCGCCGTGGTTATGCCAATAGCCACCAGGCAGGGTAATGGGGCCTCGTTGAACTGCACCGTGGTTTTAGGCGATTGGCCGAAGAAAGCTCGCAACGGAATCGGCAGAAGATAAGCGATATTCAGCAGTGTGCTCAGCATCAGAACCCCGACCAGTATGCCGTAGCCCGCATCAAGCGCTCCGAGTGCGAGATACCATTTTCCCCATAAGCCGCCCGTCGGTGGCAACCCAGCGATACTAAGACTCGCGATCAGGAAGGCTCCCATAGTGAGCGGCATTTGCCGACCAAGTCCATCGAGTTCACTGACCCGAGTTTTGTGGGTAGCCACCAGAATCGCTCCAGCACAGAAAAACAAAGTGATCTTGCCGACCGCGTGGGTAGCGATGTGCACGGCTGCGCCAGAAATACTGGCCGCGTTGGCCAGCACTGCGCCAAGGACCACGTAAGACAACTGGCTGATGGTGGAATAAGCCAGACGGCGTTTGAGATTGTCCTGGTACAGCGCGACAAGTGAGGCGCCGATAATAGTCAGCGCTGCCATCCATAAAAGGGCTGTGCTGGCCGTGCTGCCCCCGACCAGATCGATACCAAAAATATAGACCGTGACCTTGAGGATGGCAAAAACACCTGCTTTTACCACTGCAACGGCGTGCAACAGTGCGCTTACCGGAGTGGGGGCTACCATCGCGGCTGGTAGCCACCGATGGAAAGGCATCAGTGCGGCTTTGCCGATACCGAAGACGAAAAGCCCATAGAGAATCCCAATGACCAGCGGTGAAGCCTGCCCCGCAAGAATGCCGCCTGCCTTAAAGCCGGTGGTGCCGGTTAAGTGCCAGGTCCAGATCACCGCCAGCAGTAAAAACCCCATGGAGGTACCCATCAGGACACCTAGATATACCCGCCCCCCACGACGAGCTTCTGGCGTACCGGCATGGGTAACGAGCGGATAAGTCGAGATCGTCAACAATTCGTAAAAAAGGAATAGGGTAAACAGATTCTGTGCCAGGGCTATTCCCATGGTGGCGCCGATTGCGATGGCGAAAAACGCATAGAAGCGGGTCTGGTGGATTTCATGATGGCCACGCATATAGCCGATGGCATAGATCGTCGTGACGATCCACAAAGATGAGGCAATCAGTGCAAAGAGTAATCCCAATGGCTCCACCTGCAGTGCCAGTGGTACTCCGGGCACCGGTATTGCCAGCAGTAGGTCGGGGGTCTCCCCAGCCAGCACGTCCGGAACCAATGAGGCAACCTCAGCTAGCAGTAATAGGCCAGTAGCAACGCTAATGGTCTCGCGCAGATTGGGCCGGTTGCCGGTGACAACGATCAGTCCGGCTCCAATAAACGGTGTCAGTACGATCAGAAATAGCATCGAGTCGCTCATGGTTGTCCCCCGAACAGCACCATAGCGGCCTGTGATGCAATGCCCACGCTGAGTTCGGTATGGATGCCGAAATACAGATTGGCGATAGCCAGCAGCCAGGCCGGAACCAGCATAGACAGCGGCGCTTCGGTGCCACTGACGGCTTCTTGGGTTTTGCCAAGGTATGCGGTCTCGATCACGCGCCAGACATAGATCACGGCAAGCAGTGACCCGGCAATGATGACAAGGACAACGGGCCACCAGCCTCGCTCCACAGTAGCCAGCACCAGATACCATTTACTAATAAAGCCCGCGGTGAGTGGCAGGCCGATCAGACTGAGACCGCCAATCACGAAAACACCCATGGTCCAGGGCATCCGGTAGCCGAGTCCGCGCAGGTCCTCGAGGCGCACACTGCCCAGCCGCCAGGCAATACAGCCGAGCGCGAGAAACAGTGCGCCCTTCATCAGCGCATGGTTGAAAAGATGCAACAGAGTGGCTGTAAGCCCAGCAGGAGTCGCCAGGCTAACACCTAGTATCAGATAGCCGATCTGAGCGATGCTGGAGTACGCCAGCATTCTCTTCAGGTTGTGCTGGAATATAGCGACTGTAGACGCCGAAAGGACGGCGATCGAGCCCAGAACGACCAGCATGGTCGATAGCGGCATGGCGCCGAGCGCGAAGTCGATGCCAAAAACCGAGAACATAAAGCGCAGTAGGACGTAGACGGCCACTTTGGTCGCGGTAGCTGCAAGGAAGGCGCTGACTGCCGAGGGCGCGTAGGCATAGGCATTGGGCAGCCACAGATGAAGTGGGAACAGCGCGATTTTCAGGCCCAGGCCCACCGTCAGAAAAGCAAAACCGGTGCGCGCTGTGCGACTGTCAGCAACGGCCACCAAGCGCTGCGCCATATCGAGCATGTTTAGTGTGCCGGTCAGCATGTACAAAAGGCCGATCCCAATAAGAATAAAAGTTGCACCGATCGTTCCCATGATCAGATACTGGTAGGCCGCCGTCAGCGCTTTGCGATCGTTCCCCATCGCAATGAGTACGTAACTCGACAGCGAGGAAATCTCAAGAAAGACAAAAAGGTTGAATGCGTCCCCGGTTATCGTGATGCCAAGTAGTCCAGTTAGGCAGAGCAGCCAGGCGGTGTAAAACAGTCCCTGGCTATGTGCCTCGATTTCACTGGCGACACTGCGCTTGGCAAAGATGGACACCACTGTGCTGATCGCTGTGACGATCAACAGTACGTAAGCGTTGGCGAAATCGATGTGATATGCGATACCAAACGGTGCCGCCCAGCCGCCGAAGGTATAGTCGATGACGCCCTGTTCCAGTATTTGCCCGAGCAGGGCAATTGAAACGAGAAGCGAGATGCCGCTGACGACGAATGTCAGTAACCACGCTGCAAAGGGTCGATGCAAGACCAGGCACAGCGGAGCAGCCAGCAACGGCACAACCACCTGTAGCGCCGGCAGTTGCGCACTAATCACAAGGACTCGTCCTGGCGATGAATATCGTCTTCTTCGACTGAGCCGTAGGCTTCACGAATTCGCACGACGAGCGCGAGACCTAAGGCAGTGGTGGCTACCCCGACCACGATCGCAGTCAGGATGAGCACATGGGGTAGAGGGTTAGAGTAAGTAGTGACGCCTTCGCGCAATATGGGTACGGCGCCGTTCACGACTTTACCCATGCTGATATAAAGAATGAAAACCGAGGCCTGGAATAGGTTCAATCCGATGATTTTCTTGACCAGATTGCCACTGGAGATCACCACGTAGAAACCGGTCATCATCAGCAGAATGACGATCCAGTAGTTGTACAGCCCAGCGACGTTCACGGATCGTTGCGCCCGGCAAAGGCCAGGAAGATGGTGACTATCACTGCACTAACAGTGATGCCCACCCCAAGTTCGACCAGGAAGATTCCCAGGTGTTGGCCACTTATCAGATCGTGTGCGAGTGCACCGTAGGCAAGGTAATCGGAGCCCAGCAGCATTGTTGTTGCGCCAACCCCGGCATACAAGACCAGCCCGAGTGCGATAACAAACCGTAACAGCCCTGGCGGTATGGCGTTGCGCAGGGCTTCGGTACCGAACACCAAGCCGTAAAGAATAAATCCAGCAGCGAAGATGGCCCCGGCCTGAAAACCACCACCCGGACCGAAGTCACCATGAAACTGTACGTAAAGGGCAAATAGTAGGATCACCGGGATGATGATTTTGGCGACAATGCGTAGAACCGGATTGTCTCTCATGGCGTTGGGCGCTCTTTCGAAGGTCGTTTACGTCGCCGCAGGCCAAGCAGAGCCAGAACCCCGACCCCAGCGGTAAAAATCACCGCCAACTCGCCCAGAGTGTCGTAACCACGGTAACTCGCGAGGATGCTGGTAACGACGTTAGGGATGCCGGTTTGCTCCGGTGATTTACCGAGGTAGTACGGTGCAACGTGCTGATGTACGGGTGCCGCTGGGTCAGCGAAAAAAGGCATGTCGAGTGTGCCGTAGACCAGCGCCGCGCCAGTGACCGCAACTACCAGCAGCGGCAGTAGGGGCCGGTGTGCCGGGCGCTGCTCGTGCCTGCCCACCAGGCCAATAGTCGCCAGCATCAATATTGTCGAAATGCCGACACCTACAGCCGCCTCGGTAAATGCCACATCTACCGCATCCAGAACCACGAACACGACCGCAGCGAGCAGGCTGTAGATACCAAACATCATGGTCACGGCAAAAAGATCATGCAGCCGAACCGCGGCAAACGCAGTTAGTACCAGCATGCCCAGCAGCACGATATTGATGGCCTCGATCAGCACTTAGATTTTCGGATCATCAAGCCAGGGTCTGCGGATACCATGCCTGGCCGCACGTGCCAGGGCATGTGAGGCAGAGGGGTTCAGTAGCGCCAGTATCGCCAGAAGTAATAGCAGTTTGCCCAGCAGCAAACTCCAGCCGGCTGCCAGGGCAAGCCCCAGTAGAATGGCGCTGGCCCCCAGAGTATCGGTAATGCCGGCGCCATGCAGGCGAGTGAAGACATCCGGCAGGCGCAGTAGCCCAATGCCACCTATCAGGGTGGACAGTGCACCGATAACCAGCAGGACGTCGCTTGCAAGATCTAGCGCAAGGCTCATGATTTGCCTCCATCACGCGGTGACTGGGCCTGACCAAGGTCGCCGAACTCGGATACCTTGAGGACAGCGACGGTACCGATGAAGCCGATCAGGGCATACATCAGAGCGATGTCAATATACAAGTCTGGCTCACCGACGATAAAGCCAAGCACCACGATCATCAGCACGGTTTTGGTGCCCAAGGCGTTGGAGGCCAGAATTCGGTCATAGACGGTAGGCCCCTTGATTGCCCGAATCAGGGCCAGCACCATAGTGACCAGTAGTGCGATGCCGGTAAGCGTCAGCATGACCCATCCTCCATGGCGCATACGCGCCGAGCCATTTCTCCTCGCGTCAACTGCTCAGCCGCGTCATCCGTTAGGGCATGCACTTCTATCTGGTTGTCAGCGACATCTAGCGAGATTGTCCCGGGTGTCAGGGTGATCGAATTGGCGTAACTGACCCGGCCCACGGCGCTGCGTTGGTCGGCCTCGACGTGGATGATTGATGGGCTTATTGGTAAGCGTGGATCGACGATACGACGTGCCACATCCACGCTGGCACTGACGATCTGCCCAACCAGCCAGGGCGCGTAGCGTGCTAGCCCTGGAAGTAGCCTCAGCGGCAAACCCTCAGCATCCAGTATGCCTAAACGCTTCGCGCATAGAACCACCAGCAATACTGATGCGGTGCCAAGGCTCAGAAGCGGGGCTGTCCACTGTCCGGATAGCAACAACCATGCACCAGAGAGCACGAAAAAAAGGATCAGCGCGTATCGCAGCATAGCAACGTTGATTTCAGTGGTGTGTCGGATACCATTAATACTGTAGACAAGGACGCCAGCTCTTGTGGCTTGCTCAATGATTTTAGGGCAACCGAATCGTTCCTACTAGAGAAGGGGCAACCCAGCAGTCGTGCCGGACGGTTAACCATCTGGGTCAATCAAGATAAGGCTAGACCGGCTACACGACGATGAGCGCGGGCTTCACGTTGCCTATGAATATTCATATCCTGAAGCGTTTTCTCGACATAACTGATGTGATTATCCGAGGCGGTCTTGGCGGCCTGTGGATCGCCATCCAGTATCGCATTCATCAGATGATAGTGCTGGTCGCGAAGATGCTTAAAGTTATCAGCCCGCTGGTACAGGTTCTCGAGGTTGTAGTGGATACTACGACGCAGCAGCGAGAACAGGCTGCGCATCACGTGGACCAGCACCACGTTGTGCGAGGCTTCACCGACCGCGAGGTGAAAGTCTGCATCGGCTTTGGCTTCGATCACCGCGTCATCTTGGCCATGAGAGATAATCATTCGCTTGTAGGCTGCGCGCAGCATTTCCATATCGGTTTCAGTGCGCCGGGCGGCGGCATGATATGCCGCCATGGACTCGATCGCGTGGCGCAGTTCCAAGACGTCTTGCTGCGCATCGGGTGAGGTGCTGATCAGTTCCAGCAGCGGATTTTCCAGGGCAGGATTAAGACTCTCGGCCACTTCGGTGGCGCCGCGCCCCTGCGTCGTTAGCAGTCCACGCGCGGAAAGAACCTGTAGGCCCTCGCGTAGTGAGGGCCGTGAGACTCCGAGCTGCACGGCAAACTTACGCTCTGCCGGCAGGCGGTCACCAGGTTTCAGTGCCCCCTCAAGGATCAACTGCTCAATTTTCCGAACCACAACGTCCGAAACGCGTTCTCGATTCATAATGAATTGGTAAACAGGTAAGACCAATAGAGGCGCCACTGTACCACTGAGTCAACTATTTTAAAACTCCGATAAAGCTCAGCGTTTGCTGACATTATTTTTGAATGTTTGGGGAAGTCACCTATTAGAACCGTCTGGCTATTGGCGAAAATGTGATCCCCTCCCTTTGAATAGATGGCTTGACCACGATTGACATAAATTATCCACTGACAAAGTAGTCTAAAGTTTTGGGTTCAGTGTAAATAACCTACAAATAGGTTGTTGATCAGGCGTATTTTCCCAGACTCAGAGCTTGCCTAAAGCCGAAACCCTTAACTCAAAAACCGAAAGGGGATGGCACCGACTGGACTGACCGCAAAGAGGAGATCACCTGGCAGGAGATGAACATCAAAATAAAGATGTTACCCACCCTGGGGGGCGCCGAAAGCCAGCGAAAGGAAAGCGCCCATATCAGCTGGGCGTTCGCTGTAATCCAGTGATAACGCAGCCTCGAGGGTCTTCAGTAATGTGTAGGGGTACTGCCCGGCCCGGGATACGGTCAGTTTTTCCAGTGTTGCACCCTCTTGGCGTTTTAATGCCGGTGGCGGAGATGACCCAGTAATACAGCTGTAGATCGTTGCGGCCAAGCCGTAAATGTCGGTCCAGGTACCAAGGTTACCGTCCAGATACTGCTCTGGCGGTGCGAAACCATGAGTCAGGGTCTGAAAGGAGCCAAAGCGATCGTCATCGCTAAGGGTTTGCGCCGCACCAAAATCCAGCAGCAACGGCTGGCCACTGGTACGCAGTAGAACATTGGCGGGTTTGACATCCAGGTGCACCACGCCGTGCTGGTGCATGCGCCAGAGTCCTTCGCCGATGGCTGGAAAAACCTGCTTCAAAAAATCCCAGTCCAATTGCCCTGTAAGTTTCTTGATAAACCAGCGCAAGTCACGCCCCTCTTCATGCGCCATCACCATATATAGGGTGTTATTCGCTTCAAAGTATTCACTGACGCTGATGATATTGGGATGTTTCACTTCGCTCATTCTTTGGGCTTCTAAGCGGAAGCGCTCCAGGCCCTGGCGAAATGGGGCTTGAGCCAGTGGCGAGTTGGGCTCGATCGCACCATCGGCCTGGCGGGCTACCAGATCCTGCGGACAGTACTCCTTGATAACCATCTTGCCGCGCTGCAGCTCGTTGCTCGCAAGGTAGACCAGGCTGAAGCCACCACCACCGAGGACTTCGCTAATGGTGTAGCCCTTGAGGATGTAGCCGTTCTGCAGAGGCAGTCTGCTGGACATAGGGTGAGCTGGATGGTTGCCAACCAACGCCAGGCGAAAAAAACACAGAATACAGTATAGTTGCTTACCCGATGTCAGCGGCTGGAGTGAGCGCTGCCGTCAGTTATTTCGGCCTAACCTGTAATATTTTGGAGAATTTCTTTGGCAAAGAGTATGACGGCTTTCGCCCGTCGCGCGGCGGAAACGCCCTTGGGTCAGATGACATGGGAGGTGCGCAGCGTTAATCACCGCTATCGTGAAGTCGCGATGCGGCTGCCAGAGGAGTTGCGTTTTGCCGAGGGCGTTTTTCGTGATGCCATCAGTGCTGTGGTTAACCGTGGTCGAGTTGATGCCTTACTGCGCTACACACCGCCATCAGCGGGTGGGGCTGAGCGCGATATCGATGTCGAAGTGGTCGGTCACCTCGCGAATTGGTCGGATCGTATTCGCGCTATCGTGCCCGATGCTGAATCGTTGCAGGTCAGTGAAATACTGAAATGGCCAGGTGTGATGTCTGCTCCGACAGTAAACGATGAAGTCCTCGCTGACGCCGCCGCCGGCCTGTTGCGTGAGGCGCTCAGCGAGCTCACCGATAGCCGGGAAGGTGAAGGCGCTGCTTTGGCCAGTATTCTGAAAGACAAGATCGCGACGGCGCGGGGAATCCTCAGTTCGCTGGCCGCTCAATTGCCGGATATTGCCAAGGCGCAGCGTCAACGATTGGAACAACGCCTGATGGAGATGGTTGAGCAGGTCGATCCGGAACGTCTGGAGCAGGAGGTAGTGATATTGCTTGCGCGCAGCGAGGTCACCGAAGAGATGGATAGATTGGGCTTACACCTGGACGAGGTAGAGCAGATACTCACCCGGACGGAGCCTGTTGGCCGCAGACTGGATTTTATGATGCAGGAATTGAACCGAGAAGCCAACACGCTCGGATCTAAGTCGGCACAGCTCGAACAAACCAGCGCATCGGTCGATTTGAAGGTCTTGATTGAGCAGATGCGTGAGCAGGTGCAGAACATCGAGTAACCGGGTTATGCCGCAAACTGCAACCATCCCAGCTCGGGTAGTTATCCTGTCTGCGCCTTCGGGCGGGGGTAAAAGTAGCCTGGCTCGCGCCTTGGTCGAAAGTTGCGACATCGTCGCGGCCTCAGTGTCCCATACCACACGTCCTCGCCGCGAAGGGGAAACGGATGGGATCGATTACTTTTTTGTCGATGACCGCATATTCGAGCACATGATTGAAGCAGGAGATTTTCTTGAATACGCACGAGTGTTTGGTCATTACTATGGAACCTCGCGTACTGCGGTAGATCAGCTTCTTACCAGAGGCAAAAGTGTGGTTTTGGATATTGACTGGCAGGGTGCGCAGGAAGTTCGTCGTAGCGTCGCCGACGTGGTCAGTGTTTACATATTGCCGCCATCTGCTGAGGCCCTCGCTGGGCGTTTGGTGTCCCGTGGGCGGGACAGTGCTAAGGAGATTCGGGAGCGGATGGCCGAGGCCGCCAGCGAGATGAGCCACCATGTTGAGTACGATCACATCATGGTCAACGCGGATTTTGCCACAGCGCTGGTGGAGCTGCGTGCCCTGGTTCTGAATGGGGTTGCACCCGTCTCAGCCTGCGGTTTCAACATCGAGGCCCTTGTGCATTGCGCAAAAAACGTTAGACTAAAAACATCTGACGCAGCAAGCCTTTAGCGGTTGTTTCAAGAGCAAGCCTTTAGCGGTTGTTTCAAGAAAATTCCGGGGTTGGCTGTTTGTAGTCATTCCGTCGCCCCCGGTCTGTGCCAGGCCCGTCCTGGGCGACATGCTTTCTGGAGAAATATTGATGGCAAGAATTACAGTCGAGGATTGTCTTGAGAACGTTGAGAACCGATTTGAACTGGTTTTGGTTGCCGCCCGGCGTACCCGTCAATTACAACTCGGTGCTGATCCGCTGGTTCCCGAAGACCGTGACAAGCATACCGTGATCGCACTGCGCGAGATCGCTGAGGGCATGGTGACCAACGAAATTCTCAAAGAAAAGGTGGTCGACCCGATGAAGGAACTGGAGGAGGCATTCGCAGCGGCCGAGGAGACTGACGATACGGTACAGGGCGAAGACAGCAAAGGCACCGCCGACGCATTCGCTGCTGGATCTGAAGTCAGCACCGAGGCGTTGCCAGACACCGACTCGACAGCAACCGAATTTGTTGCCGCCGTAGCCGATCTGATCGAAGCGGCACCTATCGGTGAGTCAGCCGCAAACGACAGTAACGAGGAAGCGCAAGATGCCGACGACGCCGGCACCGACGCGGAGAGTAAGCCCTCAAACTGAAATCACGCAGGATGTTCCCGCCGCCAGCGAGGGACGCCTGCTGATCAGCGACCTGCTAGGGATTGTCGAGCAATATCTCGATTCGCAGGAGGTCAAGGCCATATACGAGGCCTATCTTTTTGGCGCTGAGGCTCATGACGGCCAGGTACGCCACAGCGGCGAGGCCTACATATTCCACCCCCTGTCTGTTGCTCGAATCCTAGCCGACATACGACTGGATAGTCGGAGCATCATGGCGGCGCTGCTGCATGATGTCATCGAAGACACGCCCACCGCGAAGGGTGAACTCTCGACTCGCTTTGGCAAGGATGTGGCGCAACTGGTTGACGGTGTCAGCAAGATCGACCAGATCGAGTTTGAATCGCGCGAACATGCCGAAGCAGAAAATTTCCGCAAGATGCTGCTGGCGATGGCCCAGGACATTCGGGTTATTTTGATCAAGCTCGCTGACCGTATCCACAATATGCGTACGTTGGGGGCGCTCAAAGCAGATAAACGCAAGCGGATCGCTACCCAGACACTTGATATTTTTGCGCCAATTGCTAATCGATTGGGGATGCGTATGTGGACCCAGGAACTCGAAGATCTGAGTTTCTGCAATCTTTACCCCAAGCGTTACAACACCATCAGCAAGGAGCTCGATAAGCGTCGTGGCAATCACCGCGCTATTATCGAAAAGACCACGGCCAAGATCGAGTCAGAGCTGGATGAAGTGGGTCTCGAGGGAGCGGTGGAAGGCCGAGAGAAAAATATCTACAGTGTTTATCGCAAGATGCGCTCGCGCCGGGTGCCCATGTCCGAGATGCGCGATATTTTTGCGATTCGTGTCATCGTGCGCACGGTGGATGATTGTTACCGGGCGTTGGGTGTGATTCACAATACCTATAAGCCGGTGCCGGGTAAGTTCAAGGACTATATCGCTATACCGAAGGCCAACGGGTACCAGTCGCTGCACACGCTGTTGTTCGGCACTTTTGGCCAGAGTATTGAGGTCCAGATTCGTAGCACTGATATGCATCGTACGGCGGAGACCGGTGTTGCTTCGCACTGGCGTTACAAGACGGGCAAAGGCAAGAGCGGCGCACCGATGCCCGCACATCATTGGCTGATGGATCTGCTGGATACCCAGAAGCAGGCCGGCAATCCTTCAGAATTCCTCGAGCACCTGAAGGTCGATCTGTATCCAGATGAGGTTTATGTGTTTACCCCACATGGCGATATCAAGAAACTGCCTAAGGGTTCCAGTGCATTGGATTTTGCTTACGCGGTGCACTCGGATGTTGGTAATCACTGCATCGGTGCCCGGGTTAATAACGAGCCAGTGCCGCTGCATCACACCGTGAGCAACGGTGACCACGTTGAGGCGTTGACTGCTCGCTCGGCGATACCCACGCCGTTGTGGCTAAACTATGTGGTCACTGCCAAGGCACGTGCCGCAATCCGTGATTTTCTTAAGCACCAGCAAGAAGGTGATGCCAGTAAACTCGGGCGCCAACTGTTAGAGCGGGCGCTGAAGGCGCTGGGCCTTACGACCCGTTTGCGAACTGATCAGAAAATCCAGTTACTCAAGCATATTGGCCTTGAGGATTGGAACGAACTGCTGACCGATATCGGTATGGGTAGGCGGTTGCCGATGATAGTTGCCCGGCAATTGTTGCCAGATTCCAGTGGCCCTATAAGCCATGAAGAGCCCTTGCCAATACGCGGGGTTGAAGGCATGAGCGTATCCTACGCTCGCTGTTGCAGGCCGATCCCCGGTGATTCGATTGTTGGCTTGTTCTCACGCGGGCGCGGTATTGTGATTCATCGCCCAATTTGTCCCAACGCCCGGGAGCAGAGTAAACGTCCGGATACTTGGGTCGGCGTCGAGTGGTCGACTGAACTCAAGACAACTTTCGAGGCCGATATCCGTCTCGAGGTGATCAATCGACGGGGTGTTTTTGCGGCCCTCGCATCGGTGATCGCCGAGGAAGATTCGAACATCAACCATGTTCTGGTGACAGCGCGTGATGATCGTAATTCTGCGATTCGGTTTACCATTGAGGTAAGTGACCGTAAGCATTTGGCGAGAATTATCCGTCGGTTGCGGGCGCGTCGTTCGGTAATCCGGGTGTCACGCTCACGCGGTTGATGACCATCACTTCCAAACTGCACCAACCGTGCCCCAGGTGCAAAGCCTGGACAGACAGCTGTTGGGCCCACGCCGGCTTGCATCATGAGTACGGCGCTTGTTCGGCTACGGTGCTGTTACTGGGAGACGGCTTACCTAATCCGTCTTAACAGGAAAAAAGAGGCCTCTTGATTAAAGAAGCCCCTAGATGCAAAGGATTGTTTCTTTAGTTTGACTGCCAGACTGCGTAATCTTTGCCCGCATTATTAAACTCATAAGCAATGAATTCTTCGTCGCCTACAACCCAGGCATCGTGACCAGGTGCAAAAGTATAGGCATCTCCAGCGGTGACTGTTATTTCTGATCCATCATCGGAAACCACGTGAATAGTTCCTTGTAAAACCATACCTACATGTCCTGCCTGGCAGCTATCACCGCCAACATGGGGTTTTATACACTCTGACCATTTCCAACCGGGCTGAGCCACAATCTTTGTTGCTGCAACTGTTCCGAAATTTACCGTGGCCGCGTGAGTCTTTTCAGGCGTTTTCACTTCGTCTGGGTCATCGAAAGATTTCTTCATTAATGTTGTCATTGATTTCAATCCTTAGTTCAAGAACTATGTCGTAAAAAATTTTATGGTTGTTTACAGGGGCAAACTATCGCCCGCTCACCTAACGATAGCAAATGTTTGTTCTGCGTGTCGAGCGAACACGTCAGCTTCTACCTAAATTTCTGGCGTTATGTCTGCAACAGAACGTCCGATGAAAACCCGATTATCCAAGACGGATAATCAACTTGCCGAAGTTTTTACCCTGCAGCAGGCCCATGAAGGCTTCGGGTGCATTTTCAAGACCATCGACAATATCTTCACGGTACTTTAGTTTACCTTCGTCGATCCATCCTGCTAAAGACTCAAGGGCTTCGTGTTCCTGAGATGCAAAATCCCAGACAATGAACCCACGGTAGGTAAGACGCTTGACCAGAATATCACGCAAGATCAACGGCGTGGTATTTGGCCCCTCAGGCAACTGGGTATCATTGTAGTGGGCTATCAGTCCACAAACTGGAATACGTGCAAAATTATTCAGCAACGGGGCCACTGTTTCAAATACCTTGCCCCCGACATTTTCAAAGTAAACATCGATTTTGTCTGGACAGGCTTTTTTGAGTTTTTCGGGAAAGTCAGGCTCCTTGTGCATCAGGCAGTTATCAAAACCCAGTTCATCTATAACAAAGCGACACTTCTCCATAGTTCCAGCAATCCCGACTGCCCGGGCACCGTGGATTTTGGCAATCTGCCCGACCACTGAACCCACAGCGCCAGAAGCGGCCGCCACCACAACGGTTTCTCCTGCTACTGGTTTGCCGATGTTCTTCATGCCGGTGTATGCGGTCACCCCAGGCATACCCAGTACCCCAAGGGCCAGGGAAAGCGAAGGCCACGAAGGATTAACATTTTTGCATTCAGCCCCCTTTACCACGGAATACTCCTGCCAGCCTCCATTGGCCACCACGAGGTCACCTTCTACAAACTTGGGGTGACGGGATTTGGTCACTTGTCCCACCGTGCCGCCTGTTATCACCTCACCCACTTCTACAGGTTTGGCGTAGGACTTGGCAGGACTCATTCTTCCACGCATGTAGGGGTCCAAAGAGAGAAAACGGTTTCGAACGAGCAGATGGCCTTCAGCCACATCTGGAATTTTTGCCTCAACAAGGCAGAAGTCTTTTGGAGCAGGATTGCCGACGGGGCGTGACGCCATTTGAATCTGGCGGTTCATAATTTCAGACATTAATTGTTCCTTAGGTTTGGCCATTGTTTTGTGAAACTCAGATCAGCAAAGTGGACCTGCTGTTATTAAAGGGTTTCCTGGCTATCAAATCGCAGGGGGGCTATGAAAATCGTTTTCTTTTGGTTTCGCCAACCAGAAGTGCCCAGTATGGCAGTTCATCAACTTCATGCAACATATTCCGCGAGGCACTGCTGCGCGCTATCTCTATGCAAATTAGTTCCACCTTAGTTTCTGGCCGAATAGTTCTTGTACGGCCTAACGGATTATTTTGGCAAGCCTCTGTCGGCAAAGCCGGCGTAGACGGTGAGCCAGTGGATCTTGGAGAAGGTTGAGAGTCACTATCGCAACCCCCCACTAACACCATGATATTTTATCAATCGACGACGCCGTTCCTAGCTACGGTTAATGGTAATCGTGCCCGGATGTCTCACTTTCTTGCAACTTTTCTTGCACCGAGAACGGCAACTGATTCCGTTATTGGAAATCACCGTAATGCAGCCGGAGTATCGCTGTGCTTTACCCTGCACCATCACTACACAAGACTTGAGTTCCTGGCAGGCGGTAACCGCTGCGGCCGCGACCGAAAAACCTTTGATCTTAGGTGTCGCGTCACCACTCAGATATTCACAGTATTCAACCTCCACTTGTTCTACCACCGGTGCGATTTGCAGACTCTCATCGGCTAGTACTCGTGGAATTTGGCTGACAACTATTGTTAACATGCTTACCAGAATAGCGGAGCGCACTATGGGTTTAACTTTATCGGCTATGTTCTTTGCTCTGGTCATTTTCGTGTATTGACCCATCTTGGTTTCCCCCGTGTTGTGATTGACTCATCAGTATCTGTGAAGCCATTGTTATGCAATACCCGAATCAAAGATGTGCGCTTCATCACCTTGTGAGGCAGGAGTACGGGGGTAAGTGTGATGGGGTCACTTAAGACCTAAAAGATGGAAGTTTCAGATTATGAATACTGACGTGGGATACGTACTTGAGGACTCAGAAATTTAATCATTTTCAATATTGCCTTGTCACCAAGCAAGGCCCGTCTTTGAGGCCAGCCGCGCACCTCTACCGCCCCCCACCTCCTTGGGGTTAGTCCCCGACAACCCTATTCAACCCTTCATCAGCCATCAGCGTGATCGCTGGAACAGAAAAACCAGGTGATTCTTCGGCGACTACCAGGTGTATGCGCGCCTGACCGGCGTGACGCTATGCGCCGTAAATAGGAACGGCGCATACCTGGTTGGTACGAGTGTAGAGTTGGTATATGCGGTCGAGCCGATAATCTGTTCCAATTGGCGTCCGTGAGTAATCGTGTTCTGGCTACAACTCATCACAGGAAATCCTTATGACCACTAGAGAACCCATCAGTACCGACGGCGCACCAGATGCCATTGGCCCGTACTCACAGGCGGTTCGCGCGGGCCAGGTGGTCTATCTGTCTGGGCAGATTCCACTGAACCCCGCGACGATGGAAATTGTTGACGGTGATATTGAAGTGCAGGCCCGGCGGGTTTTCGACAGTCTTGCTGCCGTGGCGCGTGCGTCCGGTGGCAGCCTTGCCGATATCGTCAAGCTGACCATCTACCTGGTCGATCTAGAACAGTTTGCTCAAGTAAACAAGGTAATGACTGAGTATTTCGAGCCGCCCTACCCGGCACGGGCAACGGTAGCCGTCGCAGGCTTACCCAAGGGTGTTCCGGTCGAGGTTGAGGCGATTCTCCATCTACCCGATTAGTTGGCCGCTGCGGTTGCCGAGCAAAGAGTGCTGGGGCTTGCGCAACCAGAACAGTATCAAGCAGTGTTTCAGGGTTTGTTGAAGCTGGGTTTCTTATGGGCGACACTAAACCGGTAGCCATTACCGCTTTAAAAGGGGTTGGACCGCAACTGGGGGCAAAGCTCGGTCGGCTGGGTATCAACACGGTTGTCGATCTGCTGTTCCATCTTCCGCTGCGTTACCAGGATCGCACAACCCTGGCCTCCATCGGCAGTCTGCGTCCGGGCAGTGAGGCGTTGATTCACGGACGCATAGAAATCAGCGGCGCGCGCTTTGGGCGTCGCCGCAGTTTGGTCACCGTGATTTCAGATGATACGGGCCGTTTGACCATGCGCCAGTTTCATTTCAGTAAAGCGCAGCAGCGTGGCCTGCGCCGCGGAGGGTGCATCCAGTGTTATGGTGAAGTCCGTGCCGGTCCATCGGGTTTGGAAATGGTGCATCCCGAATATCGCTTGCTGGATTCTTTGGATAACAGCATCACAGAGGCGACACTGACCCCGGTATATCCTGGTACCGAAGGTATTAGCCAGCGCAAGTGGCGTGATCTCGCCGGACAGGCACTGGCCAGATGTGGTCAAGATATCCCCGAGCTTCTGTCCGAATTTCCCGAAACTGTTTCGGCACATCTATCACTTGGAGAGGCTCTGGCGCTGTTGCACCACCCGCCGCCTGGCTCAGATCTGGTTGCGTTGCGAGCGGGTATGCACCCGGCTCAGCGTCGACTGGCTTTTGAAGAGTTGCTTGCCCACCATCTGGCACTGCGCGGACGCCGGATCCAACGTGATGCGCTGTCGGCAACGCCGATTCCACCTTCAGCCAGGCTTTGGCCGACGCTGCGTGGGCAACTGGATTTTGATCTCACCGGTGCGCAGCAGCGAGCGATCGGCGAAATCCTCGCAGATATAGCTAAGGCACACCCGGCATTGCGGCTGGTACAAGGTGATGTGGGCTCAGGCAAGACGATCGTGGCAGCCGCTGCCGTTGTTGCAGCCGTTGAGGCGGGGCAACAGGCTGTCGTGATGGCGCCTACTGAACTACTTGCCGAACAGCATCTGGCAGTTTTTCGATCCTGGCTGTCCCCGCTTTCCCTTGAACCGGTGTGGTTGAGTGGGCGTTTAAGTCAGCGTGATCGTCGGCAAGTTTGTACTTCGCTCGCTAACGGCCAGGCCCGGGTTGCGATTGGCACTCATGCTTTGTTTCAAGATGACGTGTCGTACGACCAGCTCGGACTGGTCGTTGTTGATGAACAACACCGCTTTGGCGTTGCCCAGCGGCTCGCTTTGCGCGACAAAGGGCGCATAGATGATCACGCACCGCACCAACTAATCATGAGCGCGACGCCAATTCCACGATCGCTGACCATGGTGATGTATGCCGACATGGATATTTCAGTGATCGATGAAATGCCGCCCGGTCGACAGCCAGTGGAAACGGTGGCGTTATCAAACAGTCGAAGACTGGAGGTGCAAGAGCGCATCCACGAAGCCTGCGCCCGTGGCCACCGGGCATACTGGGTCTGCCCGTTGGTAGAGGATTCTGAGGTGCTGGCGGTACAGGCGGCGACCAGTCGTGCCGAAACGTTGCGCGCCGAACTGCCGGACTTGGTGATTGCTTTGTTGCATGGCCGCACCCCCTCAGCAGAAAAAGAAGCCACGATGAATGATTTTCGTTGCGGCCGTACAGATGTGTTGGTAGCGACAACCGTCATCGAAGTGGGTGTCGACGTGCCCGAGGCTTCTGTAATGGTCATTGAGAACGCGGAGCGTCTGGGCCTGTCACAACTGCATCAGCTGCGTGGTCGGGTGGGCCGCGGGGATCGCCAGTCGACGTGCGTGCTGATGTATCAGCCACCGCTAGGCGCACTGGCGCGAGAGCGTTTGGCGGCTTTACGCCAGACTACCGATGGTTTTGCAATTGCCCAGAAAGATCTTGAACTGCGTGGCCCTGGTGAACTGCTGGGCACGCGCCAGAGTGGCGTGCCGCAGTTCCGGATCGCGGATCTCGCGCGAGACAGGGCATTGTTGCCGGCAGTACAGACTACAGCGGACCGGTTGCTGCGGGACAACCCGGGTCAGACACCGGGATTGATTGCACGATGGCTAGGTCACGGGCTGGATTTTTCGGATGCGTGAGCGCTGTATTCATTATTGGCGACTGGCGCGTCTCGACCATCCGGTGGGCTGGTTATTACTGCTTTGGCCGACACTGTGGGCGCTGTGGATCGCAGGGGATGGGCACCCACAACCGCAAATCGTGCTGGTATTCGTGCTGGGTGTAGTGACCATGCGGGCGGCGGGGTGTGTTATCAACGATTATCTGGACCGGGATTTTGACCCCCACGTAGCGCGTACCCGCAATCGTCCACTCGCGACTGGCGCGGTGAGCCCATTTGAGGCGCTCATACTTTTCGCCGTCCTGATGACGTTGTCACTAGGTCTGGTATTGACCCTTAACCGGGAGACACTCGTATTGGCCATTGCTGGGGGTGCTATTGCGGTGAGCTATCCTCTGGCAAAACGTTTTACCTACCTACCACAGGTTTATCTGGGGCTGGCATTTTCCTGGGGGATTCCAATGGCTTTTGCAGCCCAGGATAAATCGGTGGGAGCGCTCGCCTGGTCGCTGGTATTGGCTAATCTGCTGTGGACAGTGGCCTACGACACCATGTACGCCATGGCTGATCGCCCGGATGATCTGAAAGTGGGCATCAAGTCGAGCGCGATATTGTTTGGGCGTTTTGATCTGGCGATTAATGCCGTGTTGCAGGTACTGGCACTAGTCACTCTGGTGTTGATTGGTCAGTATCTGGGGCTGAACAGCTGGTTCTATGCTGGCCTGGCAGGTGCGGGTGCTACAGCTTTTTACCAGAATCGGCTTTGTACAGAACGGGATCGAACCCAGTGTCTCAAGGCTTTTCTTAACAACATCTGGTTTGGAGGCTTTGTTTTTGCAGGCATTGTGCTGGCCTATATTGGATGACCATCATTAGTCGATTCCTGCCGACCCGATGCCAGAATTCATACCAGAACCATTGAGCGTGATCACATGAAGAAGTTGAAATCGCACGGGCCACGATACTGGCGTGAAAAACTGGCGGGTGGCAGGGCTCCTGAGGTCAAGGTGGCGTCAAAACGCTTTGCCGGGATTCAGGTAGGGCGCCAATCACCTCGATCGGCCTCGCCGGGAATGACGTTACTGCGCTGGTTATTCGGCCAGCCCCATCTGGCCGCCATACCCGGCCAAGAGCCGTTTGGTGTGGGCATTGCCAGCTGCAAAGGCGTGATCATGCGCGGTGAAGTTACCTGTGATTGGCGAACCTGATTGTCGCTGGCGTGACTTAGCAGGACTCAAGCTTGGCGTATGCCAGCACCAGCCACTTGCTACCACCTTGTTCGAAGCGCACCTGGACGCGGGCATGCTCGCCCTGACCTTCAACCGTTACTACGGTGCCGATACCGAATTTGGCATGCTGTACCCGCCCACCCAGGGTAATGCCATTGGCTTGGGTCTGGATGGCAGCTCTCGGTGCTAGCTGGTTATTTTTTCTGGGTGCCCGGGTACGCAGCCCCGCACCCGCACGAATATCCTCAGTAAGCTGGACCGGAATCTCTGACAGAAACCGCGATGGACTGGCGACATGTTCACGTCCGTGTAGCCGTCGCACTTCAGCACAGGTGAGTACCAATTGTTCCATCGCCCGGGTCATACCGACATAGCACAGGCGTCGCTCCTCTTCTAATCCTCCAGGCTCATCCAGCGAGCGCTGGTGCGGAAACAGGCCCTCTTCCATACCACACAGGAATACCAACGGGAATTCCAAACCTTTTGCCGAGTGCAAGCTCATCAGTTGTACGCAGTCCTCCCATTCAGCGGCCTGCCCTTCGCCCGCTTCCAAGGCAGCGTGGGCAAGAAAATCGGACAGGGCGTCAGTGTCTTCTTCACCGTCTGCTTCGCTGGCGAAGTTGCGCCCGGCACTGACCAGTTCTTCGAGGTTTTCTACCCGGGTGATTGCTTTTTCACCACGCTCCTTGCGGTAGTGGTCGATCAGACCGCTGCAACCGATGGCAAGGTCGATCTGCTCAGCGAGATCGAGGTTCTGGGTGTCTTGTGTCAATTGTTCAATCAATCCGATAAAGCCTGCCAGCGCTGTTCTAGCTCGCCCCGACAGTTCTTCAGACTGGCTAAGTGCCACGGCTGCCTTCCACAGTGATAACTCGTGGGTGCGACCATATGCGCGCACGGCTTCGACGGTACGCGCCCCGATGCCACGCGGTGGTACATTGACGATACGCTCAAAAGCCGGGTCAGAAGCACGATT
>CAUZJT010000010.1:0-50196 GCA_963580215.1 Gammaproteobacteria bacterium | reverse complement strand
AGTCCACAGCCAGGGCACTTATCAGATCAACCCGCTCTGGCGGCTCGGGCTTAACATGGCTCGGGTCGATAGTGAAGGCGATACAACTCACAAAAGCCAACAACTTAACGTTGTGTCCCATTTTGGGGACTCGGGCTGGGGCTTCGCCTTGGAAGGTGGTCTGCTCAATGAATCCGGTAGTTTGCTTGGGGGCTCGGCAGGTGGTGCACTGAGTGTTCGCGATGCGCAGACACGCTCTGCGCGTATAACGACTTATCGGCGCCTTGATCAAAACTGGGCTCTTATTGGCGCTTACACACAGGGGCTGACCCAGGTGACGGATCGACCGGGCGGATTACTTGGGGATTTCTCGACTCTTGCCAGCAATGCGTGGCTCATTGGTCTTGCTGCCAAGGACCTTTTTTCGTTAACCGATACCGCAAGTGTCTCAATATCGCAGCCATTGCGAGCCTTTGCCGGGGATGCTGCGCTGGATATCGCCTATGATCTGAGTACGCAAGGGCAGGTTTTGCGCCATCAACAGCGGGTCAGTCTGGCACCCGGCGGTGTAGAGACCTTGCTCGAATTTGTCTATTCCAAGCCGATCACATCAATACTGACACTTGGCAGTTATCTTGCCCTACGTGATCAACCTAACCACGACAGGGCGGCAGCCTTGCAAATGCACTGGATGGGTGTTGTGCAAGGGTCTTTTTGAGCCGTATCGAGGGCAGGTTCTGGCATTAATCTAGCTTTGCGTCTAGCGGGATTGCTGCCAGCCCGCCTCGGTAACACTGATAACAAGGAGTCACTTATGTCGATAGAGTCGATCAAGACTGAACGAAAAATTCCGCGCCAGCACGGCGCTATGGAATACAGCGATTGCCCGGTGGATCTGGACGTTGTGCGTAAATATCGGTTGCACCGGTTGCGCTTGGAAATGGAGCGCGCCGATGTTGCGGGGTTGTTGTTGTTCGACCAGATCAATACCCGCTATGCAACTGACGCAACAAATATGCAGGTCTGGTGTTCGCACTATGAGACCCGTTGCGTTTTTATTGCGCTGGATGGACCAGTGGTATTGTTCGACTACGCTAATCACCCCCATCTCGCTGAAGACTTACCTGGGATTGATGAGTACCGGGTGATCCCATCGTTTTACTATTTTTCCGCGGGTTATCACGGCGAGGCACGAGCGCAGGTTTTCGCCAGCCAGATCGAAGACCTGGTACGCCAACACAGCGGCGACAACCGACGATTAGCGGTAGACCGCTTGTCTTTTATGGCTTGTGACGCGCTTCGTCAGAAGGGGTTGATGCTTGTCGAAGGCGAGGCGATCGCCGAGCAGGCGCGCGCGGTTAAGTCACCTGAAGAGCTAACCCTGATGCGCGCGTCGATGGCAGTTTGCGAGCAGGCCTGCCAGGCGATGCATGAGGCCTTGCAGCCCGGCATTACAGAAAATGCCCTATGGGCCCGACTGCATGAGACTAATATTCGCCTGGGGGGCGAGTGGATCGAGACCCGGCTGCTGTCCTCAGGCCCGCGAACCAATCCCTGGTTCCGTGAGTGCTCGATGCGCCCTATAGAAAGAGATGATCTGGTCAGTTTTGATACCGATCTGATCGGCCCCTATGGCTATTGCTCGGATATCTCGCGCGCCTGGTTATGTGGGGATCGCCCGAATGATGAGCAGCGCCGTCTGTATGCAGCCGCTTACGAACAAATTGAAACCAATATTGCGGTGCTGGGCCCCGGGTTGAGTTTCCGAGAGGTATCACAGCGATGTTGGAAAATTCCAAAGGCTTATGTGTCCCAACGGTACCCGTCGTTGATGCATGGTGTTGGGCTGGCTGATGAATATCCCAGCATTAAACACTGGGTTGATTTTGAAGCCAAAGCCTACGAAGGCGTTTTACAACCAGGAATGGTTCTGTGTGTTGAATCATTTATCGGTGTCGAAGGTGGGCGTGAAGGCGTCAAACTCGAAGAACAGGTTATCATTACTGAGACCGGCACCGAGCGGATGTCTTCTTATCCGTTTGAGGTCGACTGGCTATAGCCCGATTATCTTTTCGCAAAGCAAATGAACGTTACTATCGATTGTCTTCAGTACTGCAACTGGTCAAGCGGTATTTTCGACCAGATGGCGAAGGGTCAACTGGACGCGGTGCACGTGACCATCTGTTATCACGAGGATTTTCGGGAAACCGTCTCTAATATGTCACAGTGGCATCGCCTGTTTGAGGCTTATCCCGAGCGCATAGTGCACGGGCGCACTGCGGCAGATGTCATTTTGGCGCAGCAGAGCCAGCGAACGGCCGTGTTCTTTGGGTTTCAGAACTGTTCGCCGATTGAATCCGATATCGGCCTGGTAGAAGTTTGCCATCAGCTCGGAGCGCGGTTTATGCAATTGTCCTATAACAATCAATCCTTGCTGGCGACCGGTTGTTATGAGGAGGTTGATTCAGGCATTACCCGTATGGGTCGACAGGTCATCGCCGAAATGAATCGTGTTGGACTTGTGGTGGACATGAGTCACTCGGGTGAGCGCTCGACCCTGGAGGCCATAGAGGCGTCTGCACGACCCATAGCGATTACCCATGCCAACCCCGCATCATGGCATGACGCCTTGCGAAACAAATCCGATACAGTAATTAAAGCACTGGCGGAGTCGGGAGGAATGATAGGGTTTTCCCTATACCCGCATCATCTGCGTGATGGCAGCGAGTGCAGTTTGCAAAGTTTTTGCCGTATGGTAGCGAGCACAGCAGAACTTATCGGGATAGACCACATTGGTCTCGGCTCTGATCTGTGCCAGGACCAACCCGATAGTGTGGTCACTTGGATGCGCAATGGACGGTGGACACGGCAGACCGATTTTGGTGAAGGGTCAGCGGCGGCGCCGGGCTTTCCTGCGCAGCCGGCCTGGTTTGAGGACAACCGTGATTTTCCTAATATTAAACGCGGGCTTGAAGAAGTAGGACTCGATCAGGATTCAGTAGCCGCTGTTATGGGCGGTAACTGGCTGGCGTTTTTTGAAAAATCGTTCGGACCTGCCTGAACTATCCGATTCTATGAACGTGGGAGTGATTAACCCCGCAGGCCCATTAAGCGCCAATGCAACAGAAGCGCTGGATAAAGCCTTGCTAAGACCGCCCGAGGTCGTTTGCCGGTTAACCCGTATGGGAGCGGCCTTTCCCACACGCCTTAGTTTTATGCGGTTACTAATACGCCGCATGGCTGCGGAGAACTGGCAAATCTCTCGCGAGCGCTTTGAGCTGGATGATGCCGGTTATGGCACGGCGGTCTATACCGTCTCGCTGCCTGACCAGTATTATTCCCTGGTGGTCTTCGCCAACCCGCTGGCTGACAGTGACCGGACGGACCGGGTCATCGCCTCGGCCTGGGATGCTGCGTTCGTTCTTTTCGATGGCATTCCCGGCGACGCTGACATTGACCGTCTTCGGCAGCAGGCGCCGCTTCAAGAGGCCGGACGATTTGAAGCCACTGACCTTATCTTGTCTCGGGCAAACCGGAGCCTGCGACTGTTTGAGTACACCTGCGATTGCCTTGCAAACGGGCGCCAGCCCAAACCTCAGCGGCTGATGGATGTGGGCTACCTGATGCGCACCACAGCCGTCTACGGGAATGGTAAGTTCGGGGCCAGCGATCATTCCAGAATCGCCACCCGGCCGGAAACCCAGAATTCTTTTGGGGCCGAGATGCTGACCGTGTACCTGATCAGGCTTTTTACCTTTGATCAACTTGAGCATATAGCACGACAGCGGTCCCCTGAAACGGCAGTGTTTTTGGACGTTGATCTGAAAAGGATTTTGGGAATTGGTAATGCGACAGGCCTTGGGATGGCACCTTTTGTGGTGAGCCACCCAGAGCTACTTCATCAGTGGTTTGCAGCGCGTGAGATCGCGCTGTCTCGGGTTCGAGCCATGAGCGCAGTCGAGGCGGGCGAATTACAGCGGGCCGAGCAGTTGCGCCAACGGGTGTTGACCCACCTGGCGCAGTGGCGGGTTGATGACCCTGCTTACCAGGCGCGCAATAAACAACTGGCTGACGACTTGGCGGCTTTTGGGGGTTGGCTCGATGCCGCGAAGTCCGGGTCCACTGGCTCGGGATTACTTTGGGATATCTTGTATCACTGGGCAGAGGAAAATCTCAGTCTGGATGCTCAGGAGTTGCTGGTCGCCTTAATGCTTGAGTTGTATCCTGAGTGTACCGACGATCTTGAGGATATGTTTCATGTTGCAAAGGAGCGGCGCATGGATGTAACCATGCCCATTGCAGACTTGCGGGAGTTGATGGACTCGCAGTACGACTGGACCGCGGATTTCGATTTTAGTGATGCTAAAGAGAATACCCATTTTTGGTATGTATCGGAAAATAAGCTCGAACCCCGCTTTGGGGTTCGCGAAGAAGAGCCAGGTTCAGACCGTGAAATGCCGGTTGCGATCGCCCGCGACATGACCGCTTTACGGGCAGATCTGGCACAAGCACTGGATGGAGCCACCGTGGCAGAGTTTCTCTTTGCTCATCCGCAGCACCGCCACCTGGTGCGCAGGGTTCAAGCACTTGGGCAGTACCCCTATGGCGAAATTCGAGATAACCTGTTAGCCAGCACTTGTTCGCCCTTGGATATTTTGCGTTTTAAATTGGCTTTTTTTGGTGCCGCCAAGTTTGATCCTAAATCATCCTTGTGGACTCGCATCTGTATGTTTCAGGGTGCCCCGTTACCGGACGAGCTGGATTCAGCCACAGTGGACGACTGGTGGCTTGCGATATGGCCAGGCGACCCCGCGTGAGGCAGTCAGTCTCGGAGTTCGGCCAACTGGTCCTCAAAGCAACTCTTGGGGTGGGTGTACCTTTAGGTATTGCTGAAGATATTGTGCAGTCGGTTTTATGGCTTCAAATACGAGGACTGCCGGCAGACCGGAATATCTGCCATGCCCTAACTAGCCTGGATCTTGGCGACGCAAGCCCCGGAAAAGCTACTGATGGAAGCCAATATGAGTTGAAGGTGCTGCCAGGCAAAAAGCTATCGTCGGTTTACCTTTCGACCTTTTTGATGGATGCACTCCAAACTGGGTGGCCGTCAGTCGGAAAATCTGTAACTTATCCTGAGGTTGATAGTCCCTTGCTTGTTTTGGGCGCACTCGCGTGGGCAAATTATGAAGCTCAATGTACATTTCGCCTGCAGTTCGTGACCGATGAGCAAGCCTTTTCAGTCAAAATTGTGCCGCGGGGAGCCACTGTTCATAGATTTAAAAAACAGTCCGCAAGTCCACATAACGGCGCTGGGGGCTTCACCGTGCAAAATGTGGATACGGAGCCTTGTCATGATGGTGCCGAACTTGTTTTGGATGACAGCTTGGCCGAAGATCACATTCGGGTAGGGCGTCGAGCCGGCCTGACAGCCGATGCCAAATCGGTCGCGGACCTCAAGGCATTTGCCGACAGGATGCTGGTTTTAGAATCAGACCGTTCTTTAAGGCAGGGAGCTGGTGCAGGGGTTATCGACGCAGATTAAGCCAATACCGGGTCGCTGGTGGAACCTCGCCGGCGTGTGGGTGCTGTACATGGCCTTTGGGCTCAATATGGCCGGATTGGCTCCGTTGGTTCCGGATATTGAGGCAGACCTTGGTTTCTCTCACGCCTCCATGGGAACCGTGCTGGGCGCCTGGCAGTTTATCTATATCTTTGCTGCCATTCCCTGCGGACTGGTTCTTGACCGCGTCGGCACCCGCAGGGCGTTGTTTTGGGGTGCCTTGCTGATTGGCGCCTCCGGGATAGCGCGTGGATTCGCACAGGAGTACTCACATCTATTGGCGGCGGTTGCCTTGTTTGGCCTTGGCGGCCCCCTGATATCGGCCGGCGCCGCCAAAGTGGTCAGTGAAAATTTCACCGGTTCTGAGCGAGGCCTGGCAATGGGTATCTATATTACCGGCCCTGGCGTTGGCACCATGGTGTCGCTGTTATTTAGTCAGCCAGTGCTGATGCCGCTGCTGGGAGGGCGTTGGGGCCTGGTGTTGATACTGTGGGGGATTACCGCTTTAGCAGCAGGACTATTCTGGCTTTTGGTCGACCGGGGTGTTGCTCGCCCAGCTGACCCGATTACGCCAAACGCTCCACTTTGGGATGAGATCGGCGCTGTCTTGTCTCTTGCGCCGGTACGGCTGATTCTACTGATGAGTATCGGTGTATTTTCGATCAACCATGCGATGAGTAACTGGCTGGTAGAGGTGTTGCATAATTTTGGTGCCGGGCTAAAGGAAGCCAGCTTGCTGGCGGTCGTGCCGGCGGTGGTAGGTATTATCAGTGCATTGACCTTACCGCGATTGGCAACCGAGTCGCGTCGTTTTAGCGTCCTGGCTGCACTTTTTACCTGTTCGTTGTTTGGTAGTTTGCTGTTCCTGATCGGGGGCATGGGCTCGTCGTTGTATATCGCACTTATCCTGATTGGAATCGCCGGTGGCTCTATGATGACCGTGCTAATTCTGACTTTGGTTGAAGTGCCGGGGGTTGGCGAGCGCCGGGCCGGTACTGCTGGGGGGTTCTTCTTTTCAGCCGCTGAGATTGGTGGTGTGGGTGGACCAGTTGCGATCGGTGTACTCTATGGCGGTTCTGGAGGATTCAGCAGTGCCCTGGCGCTTCTGGCCCTGGTGGCGTTATTGCTGATAGGTGCTGTGGTACCGCTGCGCCGACTACTTGCGGGTTCGGGCAAAGCTCGGTAGCCCGTGTGACAGTGGCTGGTGTGCTGGTTTCAAGCCAGTTACTTTTTTGATTTGCTGCAAAGTCATGCAGATTATTTGGCCGCGCGTCTGATAATCTCAGGGGCAAAATGAACCAGCTAAGGTTTGCCTGCAGCAACCACAGCAAGTGCCGGACCGGAACGTTCTGGATCGGCAACAGGGGAGCGAGTACCGAGTAATACAATCCGTGCTTCAGTGATTGTTGGCTGTTCTCCACTGTCGAGATAATCCCAGGTCCATGTCTTCCATTTGTAAAAGTGAATAGCAGATCAGCAGCCGTATATCTATGCCGTTATGGCGAGGTAAAGAAGGCGTCCTGCCAAAATTGTTAGGACAACACGAAGCAAGTGGGAAAATAATCGTTCAGGTAATCCTTTAAGAATTCGGCGGCCCAGCAAAGTGCCCAAAAACCCAGTTGCGATCATGACAGTGATTAAAGGAATCCACGGCTGGAAATGAAAACCAATAACGCCAAAGGCAACGCCCTTAAGGCCATGTTGGATGGTCATGCAGGCAGCCAAAGTCGCAACCATTCGCTCACGACCTAATTTTTGGGGCGAAAGAAAAGAAGAAACCAAAGGTCCTGTTGCTCCAATGAACATCGTGATGAAGGCCGTGCCTACTCCAACCAGTGTGTAGCCTTTAAGTGCGATATTGGATGGCTTTAATTTGGGCGTCCAAACAGCATAAAGCACAAAGAGCCCCAGTACGGCCCGCAATAACTCTAGTGAAAGGTTAATGAAAACCTGGCCTGCTAAAATGACTCCAAGAATCGAGCCTATGGCAAAGAACCACCATATGCGCCAATCGACATGTCGGCACATCAGGGCCATCCGGCCACCGTTGGAACCGAGTTGAATCACTCCATGAACCGGTAAAACGACAATGGGGGGCAGGAAAGACGCCATCACTGTGAGCATGAGCAGGCCGCCCCCAATCCCTATTGCCGCCGTCAACATCGATGTAAAAAAACTGAGCGCCACCAGCCCTGTTGCCGATAGCATGGATAGTTCTGGGGGAATTAGTTCCATAGCATGGAATATCTTATAACCCCAGCTGGGGGGTAAAACTTTGGGGCGAGAGCAAGTGTTGGCATCCCAAGGCAGTTATCTCAATCACCGGATCAAATCTTCCGCTGGTATAAGAGAATTGCAAATCAGATGGATAATCAGCACCGCAAGTGTTTCCCGAAATTATTTGCGAACTACAGGCTATGTGGCTCGGAACTGGCGCTTTTTTTCGCTTTGTTTCGCGCCAGACGGGTCAGCATACTCTGAGTCCGCACCCGGTTTCAGAAAAGTTAACCAAACCTGAGCCATTGAAAAATTGGTACTCCCTCGGGGGATCGAACCCCTGTTGCCGGCAGGAGAGGTTTATTTACAGTATCTTAGGGATCACTTAAGTGCATTTAGGACTTTGAGATCAGGCAGCGTCCAGACTCCGTCCCAGTTAGCCGATAAGCCCAGAAGATGAGCACTTTGAAGTCGTTCTATTAAAACCAAGGTAGGACCGTCCATTGGATACCGTGTCTGGCATGCTACTAGGTGGTTTTTAGCAATATCCCAGTCCTGCTTACGATATGCGGCTAGACCGAGCTCGAACTGAGACTTCAAGAACAACAAACCCGTTGAAATATGACCTTTTCGACCCAAGACCTCGAAAATACGGACAGGATCTGTTTTTCCGGAGACGCGAACCGAGTCCACCTCTCGAGTTTCTAACGTGCCAACGATCATTGACTGCGTTTGCTCATTGACCAGAAGTCGGGTACTAAAAAAATTATTAGAGCTCTCTAATCGTGAAGCAAGGTTTACGGTATCGCCAATGACCGTGAACGACTTAGTGGTCTCTGATCCGATATTCCCCAAAATAACTTCTCCGGTTGCAATGCCAACTCGAATTCGAATCTCGGGTACGTCCTTCTTTACCCCAATAACCTCGGGTAACGTCTTAGCTAATACGTTCAGGGCCTCAAACATTTCTAGGGCAGCCAAGCATGAGGCTGTAGCATGATCATTTTTTGAAGTAAACGGCGGACCCCAATACGCCATCACTGCATCCCCTATGAACTTATCTACAACACCACCGGATTTGTTGATAGGTTGGCAGATCAACGTAAGAAATTTGTTTACTACCTTTACTAATCCACTCGGAGTAAGCCGCTCACCAATCTGGGTAAATCCCTCTATGTCGCAAAACAACACGGTCATCTGCTGTCGGTCACCATCTTGATTAAGTGAATCAGGGTTTTTTAAGAGTGTGTCAACAATCCGTGGGTCAACATATTTATCAAAAGCACTCTTGATTTGGTTTTTGAGCTTAATCTCTGACGCCATATGATTAAAAGAATGGGTAAGTGCGCCAATCTCGTCTTTAGAAGTTTCTGGTATAACGATATCCAAATTTCCTTTTCCGATATCAACTGTTCCCCTCAGAAGTCTGCGAATCGGGCGGACTAGATCCATAGCCAAAAAATAGCCACCGATCAAGCCAAAAGCAGCCGAGAGAAGGGTTAAAACAAGATTGAACCAGATGATGTGTCTCTGATGCTTCCTGGCGTTGTTCACTGAGATCTGGGTGAAACTACGGATTTCACTCAAGGCGTCTGCAATTTGAATATCAAGTGTCGCTCGCTCCTTTTCAAGAATTTCCCAGAGCTGGTTAAGCGCGTTTACGTTTTGCTGACGTAAAGCAGTGACTGCTCTTAAGCCTATATCTTCGTATCGGTAATGAGATTGCTCAACCAAAGAGAGCATTGGCTGGAGTAGCGCCAACTCGACCTTGTCTGGTTGGATGACCTCTTTTAGACCCATCTCGATGAGATGATTTGCATCACGGAGTTGCTCTCGAATCTTCAGCCCTAATGAGTCAAACTTTTGGAAGTACTCGTCGGCCGTCGCAGATTCCGCTTGGTCTTTCTGATAGAAATCAAGAATCTTTTCTAACTGTGCCTGCTGGCGAAGGTTTGAGATATTAATATTGGTCAAGTAGGAAACCAGTGGAATATCATATTTAGAGATATCCGTTACTTCGAGGTTTACACGATTGATTCGATACAATGAAGCCAGGGCAATGCAGAACATTAAGAGCAGTAGCCCAATAGCAATGCTATAGACCTTTAGTCCGATTGAGTACCGCGCTGGATGTTTATTGGTCATCAGACGAAAACCTTCTTAGGAAGTGCCACATTTGCCACCCTACAGAGAAATTGGCGGTATCAAAAGTTCCTGTCACCAGCATGTGCGATCTTCTCCTATTGGCAAACATCAGCCTGCCTAGAACTGACGTTCGAAGAAACAACTTCTAACAGAAATTCGGCGCGCACTGCCTATCTGATCACTTTAACATTCCTGATCACTAGGAGACGAGCGCTGCCAGCTGTAAAATACATCTATAACCGAAAAGTATCGGTATCGGTTGTGAAGCATCGAAATTGCGGTAATAGTTTTAACAAGAATTCGAAGACAGCGTGCTGTGCGGGCGCCTTTTGGGCTTCTCCTTGCTCGAAATAACCGCATGGAGCAACGAAAATGGCTGCAATCTGTCGATTTGGCGCCCAACAACCAGGCAAGGGCATCGGCAAGTTAGTGGCCGTAATTTGAACCCTCGGTCGACACTTAAAGTGTAAATGACCCGAAGGGTTATGTTACTAGTGGAGTGGGGGTGAAACGAAGATTCACCTTCAAAATATTGGGAAAAAACTGGGAAATGAGGTCAAAGAGAAATGCAACTAAACCTAAGCCGGTCGGAAATTGGCGCTCCCTAGGGGAATCGAACCCCTGTTTCCGGCGTGAGAGGCCAGCGTCCTAACCGCTAGACGAAGGGAGCACATAGCGCTGAATGCGCAGCGCGATGCTAACATAGGCACCTTCGATGCGCATCGACTTGATACGCGCATACTTTTTTTAGTCACCTCGTGAAAGGGTGCACTGTCACATAGGCTCCTCTTGAATAAAGCATCATCGAAGTCATCTGTCAAAAACCCGTCAAGGCATCCTCCCGGGCATCTGCAACCTGAGGTCATAGCCGCATCGCGGCACGGGTTATCCGAAGAAAGCATCAGTCCTGGCGCACGAACCGTGGTCAGTACATTGCAGCAATCCGGCTACCAGGCCGATCTGGTCGGTGGCTGTGTACGCGATTTGCTGCTTGGACAGCGTCCAAAGGATTTTGACGTTGTGACCGATGCTTTACCCGATGAGGTTCGGCAAGTATTTCGTCGGGCCCGTTTGATCGGCAGGCGCTTTCGACTGGCGCACGTGCGGGTGGGGCGGGAGGTTATTGAAGTATCGACTTATCGGGCCAAACCGGACTCTGATGAAAACGATGACTCAGCGCTGAACGAGCACGGTCGAATACTGCGCGACAACGTGTTCGGGACCCGCGAAGAAGACGTATTAAGACGCGACTTGACTGTTAATGCGCTCTACTATGATCCGGGTAGTAATACTATTTTTGATTATGTCGGCGGGTTTGACGATATTCATGAACGTCGTTTGCGTTTCATTGGAGACCCTCAGGAGCGACTCAATGAGGATCCAGTGCGCATGCTGCGCGCAGTTCGTTTCAAGACTAAACTCGACCTGACTTTTGCAAAAGGTATTGAGGCACTAATCGCACAAAATGCCTACCTGCTTCGCCACGTACCGCCTGCACGGCTTTTTGATGAAGTTTTGAAAATGTTCCACCATGGGTATGCGTTGGATCTATTCAATTTGCTTCGCCATCTTGGTATGTTTGCCGAGCTGTTTCCTGAAGCAGAACGCACTTTTACCGATACTGACCTTGCGCCGGGCACTGGGTTGGTTTGTCGGGCTCTTAAGAATACCGATCAGCGCGTGCAACAAGGAAAACCGGTTATTGCGGCCTTTTTATTTGCCGGATTGTTATGGCGGGCTGTGTGCCTGGAGCGCGATCGCCGAATGGACCATGGGGTGGCGCCTTACCCCGCCCTGCAGCAGGCCGCGGCGGCGGTAATCGGTAGGGAAAGCCAGCGGATTTCTATCCCCCGGCGCGTCAGTACTATCGTATATGAAATCTGGGAACTGCAAGCACGTCTTGAGAGTCGGCGGCCCCGCACTATCCATCGATTATTGGAGAGCAAACGGTTTCGCGCAGCCTATGATTTTTTGGTGTTGCGGGGCGGTGCTGGCGAGGTGCCGGAGAGCTTGGCAGAGTGGTGGACTCTAATTCAAGAACATAGCGTACCCGAACAACAGGAGATGATAAAAACGCTTAACCCGGGGCCCGCGCGGAACAAAAGACGTCGCCCGCGGAAGCGATCTAACGAGAAAAGCAAGCCAGCCACGTGATTGAATCCGGCTCTTCGGTTTTGGCCTGGGTAGGCTTGGGAGGAAACCTTGGAGATCCGGTGGCGGCGCTTCAAGACGCACTCGACGCATTGGACCGCATTTCTGGCGTTGAACTCACCGCGGTCTCCTCGGTTTACCAAAGCGCTCCGGTCGGACTGAGCGCACAACCGGACTTTCTTAACGCAGTGGCCCGTATTGATACGTCGCTTGAGCCTGGCGATCTGCTTGAGCAGTTGTTGCGGATTGAAACTGAGCAGGGGCGGGTTCGAGTCGGTGAACGATTCGGCCCCAGATTGATTGATCTGGATTTGCTTTTGTATAACGAGACGGTGCTGCAGAGTGAGGGTCTGACGCTTCCGCATCCTCGAATGCTTGAACGGCGGTTTGTGCTTGAACCGCTGGCAGAACTTGAGGGCGACATGGGTTTGCCAGGTGAGCGCAGGCTGTGCGACTGCCTTAAGGCCTGTTCCGATCAACGACTGGACAAGATCGGATCCTTACGATTCGTCTCGCACTGCTGAATATCCTAATCGGACCTGCACCTTATGCCTGGACCGGTATAGACCGCCGCTCGCAATCAAGGCTTAACGAAGACTCAGATTTGACTCAAAATATCAGGCTCAAACAGTCATCTGGTGCCGGGTTTTAGGGTTTGCGCTCGAGTGATCAGGTACAATTACGCGGGCGCACTCTGCGCCTTAGCCGGATCTATTTTCTGGCCACTTCTTTTTACGAATAGAAAACTTGTAGAGCCCTGCGATGCCATCTAAAACTGAATCCGGGCGAATCTTGTCCGGGATGCGACCCACCGGCCGGCTGCATCTGGGGCATTACCATGGGGTCCTTAAGAATTGGACCGCACTGCAAGAGCAATCCGAGTGCTTTTTTTTCGTAGCGGATTGGCATGCGCTAACGACCCACTACGAAGAACCCGGGGTAATGGGTGCCAACGTTTGGGAAATGCTCATCGACTGGCTGGCAGCCGGGGTAGATCCGGATAAGGCGACATTGTTCATTCAGTCTCGCATACCTCAACATGCCGAGTTACATCTCCTACTGTCTATGGTAACGCCCCTTGGGTGGCTCATGCGGGTCCCGAGCTTTAAGGATCAGCAGCAGAAGCTGAATGATCGCGATTTGGCGACTTACGGCTTTTTGGGATACCCCTTGCTGCAAAGCGCTGATATTCTGATGTACCGCGCCACCGGGGTGCCGGTGGGCGAAGATCAGGTGCCACACGTCGAACTCACCCGCGAGATTGCCCGGCGGTTTAATCATATATTTGGGCGTGACGATGCTTTCGAAGAAAAGGCTCTTGAGGCGCTAGCCAAGCTGGGAAAGAAATCAGCCAAGCAATTCGTAAGCTTGCGACGCCAGTGGCTTCAGGAAGGTGTTAGTTCGGCTCGGGAGCAGGCGCTTCAAGTGTTAGAGGGGTCCGGCAATATAGGGCCGCAGGACCGCGAGCGTTTAGTGGGATACCTCGATGGCGGTGGCCGAGAAATCCTGCCCGAGCCAGAGGCGCTGCTGACGCCAGCGGCAAAGATGCCGGGGCTGGACGGCCAAAAGATGTCAAAGTCGTATAACAATACGATTCAGATGCGCGACGAGCCGGAGCGGGTAAGTACCCGGCTGATGACAATGCCCACGGATCCGGCGCGGCAGCGACGCCATGACCCCGGCGACCCAGACAAGTGTCCAGTATGGGATTTACATCGTATCTATACGGACGAAGAGCGACGTCTTGAGTTGGCAAACGGTTGTCGTAGCGCTGGCATAGGTTGCGTCGATTGTAAGAAGCCATTGTTGGAGGCGATTCTTAAGGAGCAGTCTGTTCTTCGTGATAGGGCTCGCCCTTTTGAGCAAAACCCCAAACAGGTGCGTGAGATTATCGAGTCTGGTTGCGAGCGTGCAAGAGATGTTGCAGAAGAGACTATCCATGAAGTGCGCACGGTAGTGGGCACCCTTTACTAATGAGTGAAACGCGCGCCAGCGGAGCCTTAGAGGCGGATCTGGGAACTGGCGCACGCGCTGTTGTCGGAGGTAAGGCCTTCGACCAGTGGCCCGAAGGCCTGTATATTCCGCCCGAGGCTTTAGAGGTCGTTTTAGAGGGTTTTGAGGGCCCGCTTGATCTGTTACTGCATCTTATTCGTAAGCAGAATATCGATATTCTTGATCTTCCCGTGGCGGATATTACCCGTCAGTACATGAACTATATTGAGCTGATGCAGCAGATGCAGTTGGATCTTGCGGCCGATTACCTGGTGATGGCAACGATGCTCGCCGAGATCAAGTCGCGCATGCTGTTGCCGCGCCCGGGACCAGGTGAGGAAGAAGAGGAGGATCCTCGGGCGGCTCTTATTAAGCGCCTTCAGGAGTACGAGCGCTTCCGAAATGCTGCCGAGAACCTCGACGATCGGCCGCGGGTGGAGCGCGATCTGTACCTGGTCTATGCTCGAGTCGAGGACCCCAATCCACCTAAAGAGGAGACTACGGTCGACCTGGAAGATCTGGTGACAGCGATGCGATCGGCGATGTTATCAGCCGCGCGCCGCGAACATCTGCAGATGGTTCCCGAAACATTCTCGGTTCGTGAGCGGATGACTCAGATCCTGGAGCGAGTCCGAAGCGGGGAGTACGTATCCCTGCAAGAATTTTTCAGTCCAGACGAAGGCCGCAAGGGGCTGGTAGTTAGTTTTATTGCCGTACTCGAGTTGGTCCGTGATAACGTGCTGGCAGTTACCCAGAATGAACCTTTTGCCCCAATCCACGTCAAAGTCAAGAGTGCATGAACGATAAGAACGAAATTATTCATACCGTAGAGGCGGCTTTGTTCTCGGCCGAGCGTCCCTTGGGCATCCGCGATTTGCAGACCCTTTTCCCGGGTCAGGCCAGCCGCGAGCAAGCCGATGAGATACGGTCGTCATTAGAGCAACTCAGAAGTCACTACTCTAACCGAGGGGTTGAACTTGTTGAGGTGGCGGGCGGCTTTCGCTTTCAGACTCGTGCCCCGTACGCTTCGGCTTTGCGTACGCTACGGGAGAGTCGGCCGCCCCGGTACTCTCGAGCTCTGTTGGAAACCCTCGCGATTATTGCTTATCGGCAGCCGGTCACCCGGGGGGATATCGAGGATATACGCGGAGTCACGGTGACGACTGAAATCATGCGCTCTTTGCTCGACCGGGAGTGGGTGCGTCAGTCCGGCACCCGTGAGGTGCCCGGGCATCCAGCCCTGTACGTCACTACCTCGGCTTTTTTGGAATATTTTGGGCTGCCGTCTTTGACGTCGTTACCTAACCTCGAAGATGAGCGGGAACTGGCCGATATTGCTCGCGAGCTGGGCATAGAGATGCCAGCGCCCATCGTGGCGCCCATTGATAAGCCCAGCGAAGATGGCGATCCGGATGTCACGGCCGATCAAGCATCGGTTGAAGAGCCGCCAGAAACGGATCACACCCAGTCGTCTGTTGAAACTGAAACTGAAACCGAAGCGGGTAGGGTCGAACCCATTGACGACCCTGGTAAGGAAGATCTGATCTCGCGGGTTGCCTCAAGTCACGAGATTGGCTGAACGAATCCAGAAGCTACTCGCCCACGCCGGATTGGGCTCCAGGCGCGAGATCGAAGACTGGATTCGTCATGGCCGGGTTGAGGTTGACGGAAACGTGGCGATAATCGGGCAACAGGTCGGCGCCCAGTCCCGCGTGCTTGTCGATGGTCGAAGGATTCAGTTGAACACTGCTTCGCCGGGCAGTTCGCGGGCACTGCTTTATCACAAACCGGTGGGCCAGATTTGTTCCCGGCAGGATCCGCAAGGCAGGCCAACGGTTTTTGATGGGCTGCCCAGGCTTCGCGGGCAGCGTTGGGTTTCGGTTGGACGATTGGACTTTAATACCTCGGGCCTTATGCTGTTTACCACCGATGGAGAACTGGCACATCGTTTGATGCACCCCTCCCAGGAAATCGAGCGAGAGTACCGCTGCCGGGTCCGTGGTCAGGTGAATCCGGCTGACTTGCGTCGTTTGAGTGAAGGCATTCTTCTGGGCGGCCAGTTATGCCGATTTGAGTCGATTCGCACGCAATCTGGTAGTGGTGCCAATCACTGGCACACCGTGGTCCTCAAAGAAGGGCGCTACCGTGAAGTTCGGCGCATGTGGGAGAGCGTAGGTTGCACAGTCAGTCGCCTGGTGAGGGTGCGTTACGGTTCGTTCCTGCTAAGTCGCGAGTTGAAAAGTGGCCAGTATCTGGAACTTCAATCGTCACAATACAATGGGCTTTATCGCCTCGCAGGAATGAAGAGGGGGGGCGGCACGCCCCGCAGCAAGTCATTGCGCTCCTCACCTGCTTCAGCGCGGGCCGCACTCAACGATAAGGCTAAAACAAGTCGCACCACCCGGGTAAAACGCAAGCGGCCTGTCAGTCGCAGGAACGACAGTTAGCCAACTGAGTCCTGGCTTTTGGCGGGATTTAAGTGGATAGCATCGCGTTCGATTCGCCCACAAAAATCAAAGGCTTTTCCAAAACCCTTAACCCAGCGACCACTGGATGGGGCCAGTTGAAACAACTGGAAATCTGGCAAAGAGGTCAATGTTTCGATGATCTGGCCAAAACGTTCACAAAACAGCGGGGTAAGAGTTTGCCAGGTATCACTGTCTCGGCTATGAGCCGAGGCCTGGCACTGAAAACACAACCTACGCCGGGCGTAGATCTCGTCACAAGCGGATTCATCTTCGATAAAAAAAACTGTGGCACTACCGCGCTGTCTAAGGTTGGCGGTATGGGAAGACAATTGGCTGGTCAGAATGAAAAAAGAGTCGTGATGATCGACAAACGGCGCGTAACTCAAATCCACTTCTTCTTCGGTGTTGAGCGTGCCAAGCAGGAGTGAGCGAAACTGTGAAAGAAAGGTTTCACACTCGGGTTTCAGCGTCTCGTCCAGGGGCATCGGTGTCAACTTGGATTACAGGGCCAAACAAATTCACGCGCTAAGCCGGCCCAAACCTGCCTCAAGATCGACGATAAGATCATCGAGCGATTCGAGGCCCGCGTGAATACGCAAGAGTTGACCCGATGAGTTCCACGGAACGGCACTGCGGTGCTTTTCAGGATACACAGGGATCAGCAGACTTTCGTAACCTCCCCAACTGGCCCCTATCCCAAAAAGCTCGAGGTTGTTGACCATATCCAGGACCGCTTGGCGAGGTTGGGGTTTGAGGATAATACTGAAAAGGCCGGATGCTCCGAGAAAGTCACGTTGCCATATCTTGTGCCCAGGATGACTCGGGAGCGCGGGGTGTAACACCTCGGCGACTTCGTCACGGCCTGCAAGCCAAGTGGCAAGCGCGATTCCTTGCTCCTGATGTGCCCGCAGTCGCGTTGGCAGGGTTCGTACACTGCGCAGCGTGGCGTAGGCATCGTCTGGTCCGACACATTGGCCGAACAACTTGTGGGTACGGTGCACCGACTCCCAGGAGGCCTCGTTGCAGACGATTGCTCCCATCATGACGTCGCTATGGCCAGATAAGTATTTAGTAGCCGCGTGGACAGATACATCAACGCCGTGCTCAAATGATTTGAAAAAAAGCGGTGTTGCCCAGGTGTTATCGAGGATGGTTGTTACCTGATGCTTCCTTGCGACCTCAGTGATCGCAGGAATATCCTGCACCTCGAAAGTGTATGAGCCAGGTGATTCCAGAAAAATCACTCGTGTATTAGGGCGGATAAGCGATGCGATATCTGCACCAACTAAGGGGTTGTAGTACTGAACTTCAACATCCAGATCTGACAACATCTGATCGCTAAAGGATCGAGTCCATGCATAAACCGAATCCGCTACCAGTATGTGGTCCCCGGGACGCAAAAATGCCAGCAAGGCGATATTGATTGCGGCTAATCCAGACGGGGTGAGGAGTGCATCGTACCCCCCTTCAAGGTCTGCAATCGCTTCTTCCAGATCGAAACTGGTGGGAGTGCCTAGTAAGCCATAAATGACTTTTCGTCGATCACCGGTTTTGGAGTCGTGGCGTTTTTCGAATGACTCGACATTGGGGTGCAGAATTGTCGAGGCATGATAGACCGGCGTATTGACGACACCGTGATGACTAAAAGACGAGCGTCCGGAAATGATCGCCCGGGTAGCATCTGCGCGAATAGCGGAAGAGGTTTCTTTTTTCATACAAGACCGTTTGGAATATAGATAGTTGGGACACGCTGTTGGGCCCGCAGTAGTAAATCGTCACCACGGGCGCACCCATTCTAGCAACCTCCTAAGGCCTGATCGAGTGGAATCGTCATCAAAACCGGAACTCGATCGGAAAGTTATATTGGGGTCGCCTGTATTGGTGTTTCAAATCAGCCTGATGCGCTGTGGGTTTAAAGACGCAAGGTCAGAAAGATCTTCGGATGGTGAGTTTTCGTCGTGTCGTGGTTAGAATGAAAGATCATTTTCTTAAAGTCATGGAAGGGTTGATCAATGAGCAGCATTGAGCGAGGCTGGTACGACACATATATGATGCCGAACTACGCGCCTGCGCAGATGATTCCGGTCCGGGGATCTGGATCTCGACTATGGGATCAGGCCGGGCGGGAGTACATTGATTTCGCAGCCGGGATCGCCGTAAACGCCCTGGGCCATGCCCATCCTGCGCTGGTTGAGGCCCTCACGGAGCAGGCTAACAAGCTTTGGCACACTTCCAATATCCTGGTCACGGAACCGGCACTATTGCTAGCAAAAAAACTTGTGGCATTAACGTTTGCAGATAAGGTATTTTTTTCCAATTCTGGAGCCGAGGCCAACGAGGCGGCATTGAAACTTGCCCGGCGTTATGCGTTTGATCATCATGGCGAGAAAAAGTCTCGAATCCTATCCTTTGAAAACGCCTTTCATGGGCGCACGCTTTTTACCGTCACGGCGGGTGGGCAGCCCAATTACCGCCAGGGTTTTGGACCCTTGCCTGGCGGCATTCAGCATCTACCTTTCAATGACATAGATGCGCTTGAAGAGGCCTTTGATAGCGATGTTTGCGCGGTTATTGTCGAGCCGGTACAAGGGGAGGGCGGGGTAATAGTCGCTGAAACAGAATTCCTCGAACGCATACGGAGCCTATGCGATGAGCATCAGGCGCTGATGATCCTGGACGAAGTTCAGACGGGTGTTGGCCGAACCGGATCGTTGTATGCCTACCAGGCATTCAATGTCATCCCCGATCTTTTAACCACGGCGAAGGCGCTGGGCGGCGGCTTTCCAATCGCCGCTACTTTGTCGAGCGATAAAGTAGCGGCGTCACTAGGTGTCGGCACCCACGGCAGCACCTGGGGCGGCAACCCGATGGGGTGCGCAGTGGCTAATGTGATCCTGGATATTATTAGTGCTCCGGCGGTGTTAACCGGAGTTAGCGAGCGACGCCAACGCCTTGAGGCGGGAATACTCGCGATTGGTCAGCAATATGGGGTATTTGACCAGGTTCGAGGCATGGGATTACTGATGGGCTGTGTGCTTGCCGAGCCATGGACCGGCAGGGCCCGGGATTTTATGCAGGCCGCTCAAAATGAAGGATTATTTGTTCTGGTCGCTGGCGCCAACGTGTTGCGTGTAGCACCTTCACTCATTATTCCAAAAGACGATATCGATCAGGGACTTGCGCGTCTGCAAAAGGCAGTTGAAAAAATTTGCGAGTTAAAGGTCCAGTCGGCGGTTTGATCTTTCGTTGATGTCCCCAATGTCAGGGGATCTCAGTTTGGGCAAAAGTTATTTGCTGGGTTGCACCCAGCATCTCGACTTCACTTTTTACCGCCGGCGTTTTGCTGATGATCTTGCCCCGGCGAATCACAAAAAGCCGAGTGGCCCGCAAACGGATTGCCTCGATGGGGTCTGCAGCCTGCAGGATTACCATGTCGGCATTGCATCCAACACTAAGACCATAATTGACAAGATTCAGCGCTCTGGCGGGGTTAACAGTTATCGTATCGTAGACGCTACGCGCTTGGGCAGTTCCAGTCATCTGCGCCACATGGAGCCCCATATGAGCGACTTCGAGCATGTCGTGGCTACCCGCGGCATACCAGGGATCCATGACACAGTCGTGGCCAAACGAACAGTTGATTCCCTTATCGACCATCTCTTTTACTCGCATCATCCCGCGACGTTTCGGGTAGGTATCTTTACGTCCTTGCAGGGTAATGTTGATCAGCGGGCAGGCGATTGCATTGATCTGCGCTTCGTGCATTAATCCCAGCAGTTTATCGGCGAAATAGTCATCCATAGAATGCATGGAGGTCAGGTGGGAGCCGCTGACCCGTCCGTGCATTCCAAGTTGTATTGAAGTGGATGCGAGGGTTTCGATATGGCGCGATGAGGGGTCATCGGTTTCGTCACAATGCATATCAACCATTAAACCGCGATCAGCAGCTATGCGGCACAACGCCTCTACTGATTGACGCCCTTCCTCATAACTTCGCTCAAAGTGGGGAATACCACCGACAACGTCGATGCCCAGATCAAGTGATTGCTCTAGTTGCTTTTGGGCACCAGGGTGTCTATATAACCCGTCCTGAGGAAAAGCCACCAATTGAAGATCCAGCCAGGGTTTGACTTTTTCTTTAACCGAGAGCAATACGTGAGCTGCCGTCAGTGAGGGATCGCTGATATCGACATGGGAGCGGATTGCAAGATTACCCTTAGCGACGGCCCAACGACAGAGCATGAGTGCACGCTGTTCGAAATCGTCTGATGACAAGGTTGATTTCAATTCCCCCCACAAGCGAATACCTTCGAGCAGCGTGCCGCTCTCGTTGACTCGGGGTCTGCCATAGGTCAGGGTTGAATCCATATGGAAATGACTGTCGACGAAAGGCGGACTGACAAGGTAGCCTTTGGCATCAATCTCGGCCACAGCCTGGCCATCAATATGCGCAGTGCGTTCGACGATGCGGCCTTCGTGACAGGCAATATCCGAAAGTGCCGGTTCTTCAGGGGTTCTCGCGTTTCTTATAATCAGATCTAACATAATTCGGGTTGATGCATGATTCTTTCGGTCACTAAAAATGACTCAGAGCGATTTTATTACGGGCTAGCCATGGGATGCGCCACGACACGTATGTAACTTACCGGACCTTCGTAGTAGGGCAGAAGTTTCAATAAGGGTTTCCCCTCGTGATCCAAGGACATGCGGAATGTTGTCTCCCATCAACGAGGTACCGTACTCAAATCCTCGTTCAATCAGTAAATCTATAGTGTCATTGGTGTAGCGATATAGCGGGACGCGGTATCCGACAGGAGCAACCCCAGTTGCTTGCGGAATGTTATCGATTCCTTTGCCAAGTAATATGGCTTGCGCACCCCGATTAAAATTCACCAGGTCCCCGATCATGCTGATTCGCCGATCAAATGGACATCGGCGGATTTCCAGGACGCATAAAAGACAGAACCTGCCTTTAATCCGAAATCGGCAAGATCACGTTGACGCACTTGAACCTTGAAATCGGCACCATTTTCTAGTTCAGCAAAAACCGTCACAATCGAGCCAACAAATTCTTCGCTAATAAACCGACATCGGACTTGGTTTGCCGTCTGCGGAGTAGTCAAAGAGATTTGAGCGAGGTCCGCACTGATAACCATGTTGAGGGTCGAGCCCATTGTGAAAATCTTCTCATCGTTACTAGGTGAGCAGGAAAAGCAGCCAACCGAGGTATTAACCTGAAGAGTGGCGCCCTCTTTTGATACGGTGCCACAGAAGATATTGTTTGATCCGACAAAGTCTGCGACAAATCGAGATGTCGGGTTGCGATAGATAGTCTTCGGTGAGCCAATCTGTTCGATCCTGCCCTGGCTCATGATTACCACCCGGTCTGACATTGCAAACGCTTCAGACTGGCTATGGGTGACGTAGACAAAAGTAATACCCAGTTCTTTTTGAAGGCGCGAAAGGACGCCCTGCATTTTGACGACAAGGTTGGCGTCGAGCGCACTCAAAGGCTCATCAAGAAGAAGGATACGCGGCTCGGTCACCAGTGAGCGTGCCAGAGCAACTCGCTGGCGCTGCCCGCCCGAGAGTTGGCTGATATCGCGTTCGGCAAGGTCAGCGATCTCGAGTCGCTCGAGCCATTCCATGGCGCGTTGCTGACGATCTCGAGAAGGAATTTTTCGCATCTTCAGGCCAAACTCAACGTTCTGTCTAACATTAAGAAACGGAAATAGGGCCAAACTCTGCCAGACCATCGGCGTATCCCGGTCGGCGCTGTCGATCTCATTAATTCGTTTTCCATCAAGCCGGATTTCTCCTTCGGTGGGCTCCTCGAGTCCTGCTAACATCCGCAACGAGGTGGTCTTGCCGCATCCCGATGGCCCCATGAGGGCGAGGAATTCTCCGGCATAGATATCCAGATCCATAGCATGCACAGCTGCCACTGTGCCGTAATGTTTCGTGACCCCCTCAAAAGAGACCAGAGGGCGTGCTTCAGATGTGTTGGGCATAGGTCTAAATACCGGTCGTTGCCGGCGCTGATGTCTTTCGAAAAAAGATCAGTTGTGCGATCACCACAAGCGACATTGAGATTGCAAACACAATAGATCCAATCGCATTAATCTGGGGGTCGGTGTTTCCCTGGAGGATCTCCAGAATCATCACAGGAACTGTTTTGTTTAGGCCGGAGACAAACCATGCGACAGCAAACTCGTCGAAGGATACCGCTGCGGTCAGACAAAAAGCGGACGCAATGGCAGGCCGACAGAATGGGATGATCACCTCGTGCATGGCTCGCCACGGCGAGGCGCCAAGATTCCAGGCGGCCGGCTCAAGATCCGGGTTGATCTGGGCCAATCGCATTCGGACAACAGCCATTGCAAATGGCGAACATAAAACGACATGACTCACCACGATTGAGTAAATTTGGCCAGACATGTTGATTCGTGCCAGCAGTGCAAGCATTGCCAATCCCATAATCACAAGAGGGATAGTCGGGGGCAGTAGTGCTAAAGACAAATATAACGCTTTGCCGGTAAAGTTATAACGGTAATCAGTATAGGCGGTACAAAACCCGATGAACGTAGCCAGGATGGCGACACTGACCGAGACCAGGGCGCTGACCCGAAAAGCCTCCCATATGTCTGGGTCGGCGAAAATGGTCTCGTACCAATGAGTCGTAAAGTGACCTAACGGTATCGTCGGAAATCTGTCGGAATTAACGGAAAATACGAAGCTCGTGACAATTGGTGTAAAGACAAACACAAAGACCAAAACAACATATCCTCGAAGGAGCAGGTTTTGGCCAGATAGGCGGGTCATGGTTTTTTGCGATACGCGGCCGAGACAGACGCGAACATAATGGTCAAAAGTGTAATGATCATTGTGACGGCGACGACCGCGGCACGAGGCCATTGCTGGCCAGATTTTGTGGTATCGATTATCAGAATGCTTAAGGTGGGAGGTTTTGAACCGCCCAGGTAATAGGGGCTTACGAAGTCTCCAAAAGATAGAATAAAAGTAAACACCGCGCCAAGGATGATCCCTATTTTGGCCAGCGGAACGATCACCAGAAAAACAGTCTTCAGTCGTCCGCAACCAAGATTGTGTGCGGCCTCGATCAGGTTACGATCAACATTTGCCAATGAGATCAGCTGAAGGACTACCGCGAGCGGCAAGCATAGTGTCAGATATCCAACGAGAGTCCCGAAAAAATTGTTAAGCAAATGAAAAGGACCAAGCCCGATGTAGTCGAACATCCTGTTGAAAATACCATTATCGTTTAGAAAGATTTGCCAGGAGTAAATGCGCACCAGGTAACTGGTAAAAAAAGGCACGATCAAAAAGAACAATGCCCAGCGCCGCAATGTGGCAGATACTTTGAAGGCAAGGGCAAACGAACAAGGGAAAGCCAGTATGGTCGTGGTTATGGTAGCGATCGTTGCATAGGCAAGTGTTCTCCAGTAGGTATCCCAGAAATATCCCTTAGAGTACATTTTGGTCCAATTTACTGTATCGAACTCCGGCACCATCCGATAGTTTTTTACGAGCCAGAAACTCATAACGACAAGGAAAATCAGCGGGAAAACAAAGAAAACCAACTGCCAAATAATGATGGGCATCGACCAGGTCAAGCCGTACAAGGTCACTGTGCGACGCTTTGGGAGATGCGACACGGTATTTTTGCTAATAAGTATAGTCAAAAGTCCGGATTCAAATGCATTGGAGGAGTATCAGAGCACAAGGAAAAAAGCCGGCCCTTCAGGGCCGGCTTTCCTCGCCCATGTCTAGGCGTTTTTGTATTCAGACCAGAAGTCGTTCCAGTCCTCAAGAGATTGCTGGACAGGCGTGTCTCGAAAATGGATACGCCCCTCTCGCAGGTCGTCTATGCAATTGGGGCCATCAAACACCATTCGTTGGCGTTTAGCTTCAGCCGGGTTAGCCTCGTTTATTGCTGTCCAACCAGATTTGTATGGCGACATTCCAGGATACGCTCCCATCTGAATCGAGCGGACCTGACCTTTAGGTGATGTGATATAGCGGATAAATTCTTTGGCCAGGTCTTGCTTATTTGAGCCCTTGCCGAGCGAGTATGACTCGGTCCACTGAATACCACCTTGCTTGGGAATTACTGAGTCCACTGGTGAGCCATCTTTTCGCACGACACCAGTAATCCAGTCGCCAATTCCACACATCGCGTGAACTTGGCCATTTTTCAAAGAGGCAAAAGTTCCGCCATAGTCAAAATAGCCGGCTACTTGAGGTTTCAGGGACAAAGTAGTTTCCTGGAGTTTTGCCCACTCAGCACTGCCGATATCGAACGGGGACGGTTTGTTATTGCCATCCCGCAGGCTAAGACAGCCAAGATTGGGGAGATGCCAGTCGAAGTGCCCGACTTTCCCTTTAAGCTTGGGGTCCCATAGAATGTTGTAGTCCATGGCCTCTTGATGGCTGATGATTTCGGTATTAAAAGATACCCCAAGGTAACCGAAGCGGACAATTACGGAGTACAGATTGTCGCCACTCCAATGTGCAGCAAAATGAGAATATTCATCGAAAAGATCGTCCATGTGATACTCATTGGGGTTCATGGGCTCGATGTACCCAGCCTCATTCAGCAATCGGACGAACTCTCCATCTGAGAGGATAAGGTCATAGGTTCCGGGTGGGGACTGGGAAATTAGCGCAAGCATGTTGTCGCCACCGGCGTAGTACTTGGCCTTAATCTTGACGTTATGCATGGCTTCAAATTCTTCGACCATGTCGGGTTCGCCGTGACCGTACCAGGCTATCATATTCAGTTCTGTCGCAGCATTGGCCCGTGGGGGCACCAAAATGAGTGGCACGCTAAGCGCGCTCGCTGCAGTCGCATAGCCCGCTCCTTGAATAACTTTCCGTCGACCGAGGTCCGGTTTGGCGTGCGACTTCGTAGTGTTCTTCGATTTCTTTTTCATGATTACCTCCTTTGGCTTCATTGGGATGCGGTTTCTCGACTTGGCTCGCGGGTGAAACCCGCCCTATAGGCTGACGACTTTAAAATATTGTGCAGCTGACTGAGGGCAAGCGAGGCAGACATGCTTGACAGGGTATTGCGGGCAAAAAGGCCTATTTGAATTTGCCGCATCAGTCCAAACTCTTTTTCATTATCAAGAACACGCATCTTTGGGGAAACGGTTGGATATGTCAATGCACTAACGCCTAGATTATTTTCTACAGCCTCTTGCAGGCCTTGAATGAAGGGGCTCTCAAACGCGACATGCCACGGCAGGTTGTGACGGGACAGGTTTTCAATCATTCGCGTGCGGTATTCGCAACCTTCTGGGTGGACTATAAGGGGGATTGAGGTACTAGTGGGAACAGTGAAATGCTTGCCACAGACCCAGATGGGGTTAATGAACAGCGAGTTAATTCGGTATTCAGGCAATGAGTTCTGATCGATGGCTACCATGATATCGAGCTCTCTGTTAGCAAATAGTTCGGTAATCTCCGAAGAGAGGCCGCATCGGTACTCAACCCGGAAATTTGGCTTTTCCTGGGCCAGTGTCATCAAGGAAGACTGTAACGCTTGAGTCGCAAAATCCGTTGGCAGGCCAATTCGAACAGTCAGGTCAGTCATCCGCTCGGCCGTCAAGCAAGACAGTTCGGCATGAAGCGTGAGAATTTGTCGTGCATAACCCACGACTTGTGTGCCCAAAGGGGTTAGAGCTAAACGCTTCTTATCTCGGGCGATTAACTTGCCTTGCATCGCTTCTAGGCGTTGGATATGAACGCTGATAGTAGGCTGTGAGCAACCCAGGGCTTTAGCGGCACGGGTGTAGCCATGGCAGTCGACCACTGTTACAAAGCTGCGAAGCCAATTGGTGGGAATCTCTTCTACTTTCATGATCAGTAAATCTAATGAAATCCGTAAAATAATCAAGTATATTAATAGTATATTTAGAGGTATGAGGTTAATCAGAAGATGAATCGGACAGGTTTTCGAAAGAATTTCAAGACTTTAGGCCCTGTTATCTTGCCGGTAATTCACGTCGTAGATGAAGGCCAGACCAAGCGGAATATTCAAATAGCCCTAAGCTGTGGGGCCCCTGGGGTATTTCTGATTAACCACGATTTTGAAATAGATCAGTTTTTGCCGATTATCAGGACTTGTCGAACAAGCTTTCCGAGCTTATGGATGGGGGTCAACTTCCTGGGCGTTACCGGACTAAAAGCATTTGGGCTGCTTGGGGAATTAGCGAACGAGGGAACACTGGTCGATGCCTATTGGGCAGATGATGCCTGCATAAACGAGCACCTCACGAGCCAGCAGGACGCAAAGGCGATTTCCCAGGCACGCTTAGAATCTGGCTGGGAGGGGATGTATTTTGGCGGCACTGCCTTTAAGAAACAAAGGCTCGTAGATCCCCAGCACTGGCAACAATCCGCTCGGATAGCAGCTGGGTTTATGGACGTTGTGACAACCTCGGGAGTTGCAACGGGAAAACCGGCTGCGAGGGATAAAATCAGTGACTTTAGGCTGGGGTCAGATATCTCGCCCTTAGCCGTGGCTTCAGGCGTGACGCCTGACAATTTTATTGACTACGCCGATGAAGTCGACGCCGTGCTCGTTGCAACAGGCATCAATTATCCTGGAGATTTTTACAACATTGATCCCAAACGGTTGATGGAGTTAGTTAAACACTCGCGTATGAAAGCGGGGGAGGATTTAAAGAGCCAGGGAGCGGACCTTGGCTCGGACTCGCCCTGGTACTTGCGCAATATGGCGCCGAATGTCAAAGATCCCATGTTGGCCTGGCTGGACCCCTCAGCAGCTTATGTTAATGCCGAGGCGTTTCACTCCATGCTCGACACACTGTGCCGACCATTCGAGTCAAGCCGGGTTGACGTAGTCGCAGGCATCGATGCAGCGGGTTATGTGCTTGGCGCCGCAATGGCGGATCGGCTAGGAGCTGGTTTCCTCACCATCCGCAAGGCCGGAAAACTGCCGGTGCCAACCGACGAGGTGGATTTTGTTAACTACACCGGTCGTGCGCAACAAATGGAGCTGCGAAAACCAGCCTTCAAAGAAGGTGCGCATGTGTTACTGGTTGACCAGTGGGTGGAGACCGGTGGAACCATGGGTGCAGGTATTGAGCTGATTGAAAAACAAGGTGGCAAGATCGAAGGGATCGCCTCGATTTGTATAGAGGAAAGCCCCGCAGGACAGATACTACGGGAACGTTATCTCTGCGCGACTTGTGTGCAGCCTGGGTCAGCGTATCAGGTTCAGTGCAACAACAAAAAGATGGAGTTTTTCGATAACTTCGACTGGGAGAGTATCTTGCCATGACAGGTCAAGCAAGCGAAAGGCCGCACACACTCACATTGGAAAATGGTCTGCCGCCAAAACCCACTTTCAGCGATGATGAAATGACTCGCCGTTGCACCGCGTTACGGGCAGAGATGGCGACTCTAGATATTGGGGTTGCTGTTTTAACGTCGATGCACTGCGTTAATTATTTCGCAGATTTTGTGTACACCGCCTTTGGACGAAATTATGGGTGCGTCATAACCCAGGAACGCTTGAGCACGATCAGCGCCAACATCGACGGCGGCCAACCCTGGCGCCAGACTTTTGGACACGACAATCTGGTATATACCGACTGGCACAAGGATAATTTTTTCGTCGCGGTGAAACAGTTGGTCGGATCTGCAAAACGAGTTGGAATCGAATCAGATCACCTGACCTTACAGAACCATGTAAAGCTTCAGCAAGCGCTGCCAGGCGTCGAGCTTGTAGACCTTTCCGGCAAAGCGATGCAGTTGCGGATGCGTAAATCAGTAGAGGAGCTGGCATTGATCCGAGAGGGTGCGCGTATCTGCGATCTGGGAGGCGCGGCTGTGGCCGATGCTCTGGCCGTGGATGTACCAGAGTTTGAGATAGCGATGCAGTCCAATCGCGCCATGATTCGGGAGATTGCCAAAAGCTTTCCGCATACCGAAATCATGGATACCTGGACCTGGTTGCAGTCCGGCGTTAATACTGATGGCGCCCACAATCCACTGACAACACGTCGAGTGCAAAAGGGCGACATCCTCAGTCTCAATACCTTTGCCATGATTTCGGGCTACTACCAGGCGCTCGAGCGGACTCTCTTTCTTGGGTCTTGCGACCCTCGCTCATTGTCATTATGGGAGATTAACTGCGAGGTGCATCAGCGCGGTTTGGAACTGATCGCACCTGGTATTCGATGTTGCGATATCGCCGAAAATTTAAACGCGATATACGAAAAAAACGGACTTTTAGAGTATCGTACTTTTGGCTATGGCCATTCGTTTGGAACGCTCTCTCACTATTACGGTCGCGAGGCTGGCCTCGAACTTCGCGAGGATGTAGACACTGTGCTTGAGCCAGGAATGGTTGTCTCTATGGAACCGATGATCATGATGCCTGAGGGTACCGCCGGCGCCGGTGGATATCGCGAGCATGACATTTTGATTATTGGAGAAAAAGGCGCAGAAAATATTACCGGGTTTCCGTTTGGGCCGGAGCACAACATTATTCCCTGCTAGGCCCTGACTGCCAGATCCAGCATGTGCTTAGCGCGTCATAAGATTCACGGAATTCGTTTATTCACCACTACGGCAAGTTCTTGAGTCTGGGCTGGATCAAATGGTTTGGTCATCCCCAGTAGATCACCTGAGGATTTCATTGCATTGCCGGAGCGTGAGATATGGACACCCACTACAAGTTGACGGTGGCTCAACAGCGAACCCCCGGTCATCACGGTTGCCCGATCATCTAGGGTGATTTGTCTCGGCAGGGGCAGTGCCGATAATTTTCGGGCAGCCACAGGCATCGGTGGGCCGTCTGGCGCTCGCGCGTAAAGGAACAGTGTATCTTCAGAGGTGACACTGCCTAGCAGATCAGGCGTTATCGATACTGCGACCCGTAGCGGCTCCGTTATTTGGGCCTGTTTCTTCTGCAATTCGGTACTGGCACGGCCTATCATGACTCGTACTTCACTTAGTAATTCGGGCTGATCAATCACGAGGGGTTCCAGGCGCCGCCAGAAGGCCAGGGCCTGGATCGGCTCGCCGCGCTCCTCAGCCGCAATGCCGGCTAGCCACAGGCCCTGAATCTGTTGTGGGTCGAGTGCGAGCGCCTCCGTGATTAGTTGGGTGGCCTGACCGGTCAACGATCCATTATTGGACATGGCAAGTGCATCTGCGAGGCGAACTAGGAACTCCGGATTCCTCGGTTCGAGTTGCCCTAAGCGTTCGTAGGCGGTTACCGCTTCAGGGTAACGGCCAGTGCTCATCAATGCATTGGCGAGCAGGGTCCAACCACGCACATCGTCAGGTTGCTCTAACAGGCGTTCGCGAAGCTTGGAGAGCATCGCATCGACGTCAGTCGCTGAGGGCTGGGTTGAGGTTAGTTGTTGTGCTGCTAAACCTGGGCTGGGGTCGAGGGCGCCCGGATGTCCCAAAAACAGGTAAAGCCCCAAGGCCGCTAATGGCATGAGGACCGCAAGCAGCGTCGCGGTAACCGGTGCGGGTGTTCCGATTGGGGCGGATACTGGATCTTGGTCCTGGTCAAGATCGCTCAGTAGGTTGATTTCGAGTTCGGCTCGGGCCTGATCGTAGTCAGCCTCACTGAGAACATCTTCTTGAAGCTCGCGGCGTAGTTCACGCTCGCGTTCACGCGCAATCCCAATATTGACCGAAGAGCGGGATTGTGAAGGCTGGGGTGGATGGCGCAACAGGGCCGGCGCCAGCAATGCAATTGCTAAAGTGATTAAAGCTGAGGCCACTAGCCAGGGGATGATCAAGCGTGACCCCCTGGATCGAGCAGTTTCGCAGCACGGGACCGTTGCTCACGGTTAAGCGACTCTTCAACGATCTTGCGTTTTCTTAAGGTATAAAAAAATACAGCCAGAGCGATCAGAAGGAAAATGAACGGCGCTCCCCAAAGCAGGGCGGTGCGTCCTCCCAAGGGCGGACGGTAGAGCACAAAGTCACCGTATCGAGCCGCCATAAAATCGACTATCTCGACATCGCTGGCGCCCGAGCGAATCATTTGGTACGTTTTTGCGCGAAGATCTTTGGCCAGATCAGCGTTTGAATCTGCCAAGTTTTGATTCTGGCAGACCAAGCACCGTAGCTGACCGATCATGTTTTGATATCGGCTTTCCTCGCCAGCGGTTGCAAATTCAAGGCTTTCTATAGCCGCTAGGCTCGCCAGGCTGAGCCCAAGGAGCACGATTGTGGCGAGCGAAGCGATGGCGCGCGCAGGGGTCATACTTGAATCAGGCGCTCGGCTGCGGCTGATCTGCCGGTCCATGCGAAAGTTTGCGCGAGGCTAACGTTCGGTAACGCCGATCAGTCGCCGACAGGCCGCCGCCAATCACCATGATCAAGGGCCCCAGCCAGATCCAGCGCACGAACGGCTTGTAGTACAAACGCACCGCCCAGCTTTTACCGTCGGCCAATGGTTCACCCAGTGCGACGTACAGATCACGGGTAAAGCCGGCATCGATAGCGGCTTCGGTCATAGGCATTTTCTGCACAAGATAGACGCGTTTTTCAGGACGCAGTACGGCTGTGATTGCACCGTCTTTGAGCACAGTGACTGTGCCGGTCTGAGATAGGTAGTTGGGTCCTGGAATTTCTTCGACACCATCAAACCTAAAGGAATATTGGCCGATCGGGTAAGTATCACCTTGCGCCATTCGTATATCTTTTTCAACCGAGTATGCCGAGGTAAAGGAAATGCCAATGATGAAGACGCCCAGTCCGAGGTGGGCGGTGGTCATACCCCAGAGCGAGCGCGGGGTCTGAGATAAAGATAACCAGCGCCGACCAGGTTTTGTGCGTAACCACAATCCGTACAACGCGGCCAGAATAGTCCAGATTCCCAGCACACCCCCCACGGCAGCACCCATAGCATAGTGACTCATCGTGACTGGCCATGCCAATCCCAAGACGATGGCAACGCCGAACATGGGTCCCAGTGCGCGCAGCAGTCGGATCAGGTTGTCCCTTTTCCAGCGGGAGAGCGCACCGAAACCGACCAGCAATGCGAGTGGTGCCGCCAGCGGAACAAAAACCGAATTGAAGTAAGGGGGGCCGACAGATATCTTGCCCAGACCGAGTGCATCGATCACCAGGGGGTAAAGTGTCCCGAGCAGAATTGTCGCCGCCGCTACCACCAGCAGAACATTATTTAATAACAGACTGGCCTCGCGGGATACGGTCTGAAAGCCGCCGATGCTGCGGATCGTCGGTGCCCGCCAGGCATAAAGTGCCAGTGAACCGCCAATAACCAGCCCTAGAAAAATCAGAATAAACAGACCGCGTGCAGGATCAGTGGCAAAGGCGTGCACCGATGTCAGAACACCGGAACGCACCAGGAAGGTGCCCAGTAGGGACAGGGAAAAGCTGAACACGGCAAGCAATACCGTCCAGGCCTTGAAGACGCCACGTTTCTCGGTGGCTGCGAGCGAGTGGATTAACGCTGTGCCAACCAACCAGGGCATGAATGACGCATTTTCGACCGGATCCCAAAACCACCACCCGCCCCAGCCTAGTTCGTAGTAGGCCCACCAGCTTCCAAGAGCAATTCCTGCTGTTAGAAAGCCCCAGGCCGCGAGCGTCCAAGGTCGAGACCAGCGAGCCCAGGCCGAGTCCAGTCGGCCGCCAAGCAGTGCAGCAATGGCAAACGCAAATGCCACAGAAAATCCAACGTAGCCCAGATACAACATAGGCGGATGAATGGCGAGGCCCGGATCCTGGAGTAGGGGGTTTAGATCGCGTCCGTCTGGGGCTGGGGGAAATTGCCGCTCGAACGGATTGGAAGTCAGGAGAATAAAAAGAAGAAAGCCAACACTGATCAGGCCCATAACGCCGAGCACTCGAGCTACCATGGTGTCAGGAATGCTGCGGCTGAACCAGGCTACTGCCCCAGACCATAGTCCCAGTATCAGCGCCCATAACAGCAACGAACCTTCGTGCGCGCCCCAAACTCCGGAGATCAGGTAGATCAGAGGCAGTCGGGAGTTAGAGTTATTGGCAACGTAGACAACACTGAAGTCATGAGTAATGAAGGAAGCGGTAAGGCACGCATAAGCCAGCAATACAAACAACAGCTGAGCCGTAGCTGCCGGCCGGGCAAGGGCGATCCAGGCCGGTATGCCGCGGCTGGCTCCAATAATGGGTAGTACGCTTTGTATCAGCGCAACCAACAGAGCCAGTATCAGTGCAAACATCCCAATTTCTGGTATCACTGTATCCCCATTGCTTGCGCTTTTTGAAGAGCCTCATCCACTTCGGGAGGCATATAGTTCTCATCATGTTTGGCCAGAACCTGACTGGCCACAAAGGTGCCATTTTTTCCTAGCGATCCCTGCGTGACTATTCCCTGGCCTTCACTAAAAAGATCCGGGAGAATGCCCGTGTAGGCAACCGTGACCGTGTGTGCGGTATCGGTTAAATCAAAGCGTATCGACAGATCTTGAGCGGCGCGTTGGACACTTCCGGCGACCACCATGCCGCCAAGACGAAAGGGCGTATTTAGAGGCGCTTCCCCTGTCGCGACCTGGGTTGGACTGAAGAAAAGATTGATGTTTTCGCGAAGAGCCAGCAGCGCTAATGTGGCAGCGAGGATCACGCCGGCTAGAAGCAAGCCAACCAGAACGACGCGTTGCCGGCGTCTTGGTCTCATGTGATCTGACTCCGGTTGCGCTGCATTGCGATCATCTCAAGCTCGCGAGTCAGTTGCCGGTGGCGTCGAAGTGGTAATACCACCGCAAGGCTGAGCACCAAAACCGTTGCCCCATAGGCTGGCCAAACGAAGAGTGCGTACCCGCCCATAGCAAAGAACTCGAGCATATTTAAGATGGGACGAGCATTTTGGTTACCCAGGCGGAACGCCGCTCCGAATCAAGGATTTCAGTTCGAACCCGCGCAAACAATGCGACCAGGTAGTGCAACTGGAAGGCTATCGCCATCAGCAATAAAGGGATCAGCATGCTGGTCGCGATAGAGGGTTTATCGAATTTGGTGACTGTTGGGCCCTGGTGCAGGGTGCTCCACCATTCGACAGAAAAATGAATAATAGGTAGGTTGACGACGCCAACCAAAGCTAAAACCGCACCGGCGCGTGCAGCAGTACGGCGATCATCAATGGCAGATTGAAGCGCCATGTAACCCAGGTATAAAAACAAAAGGACAAGTTCTGAAGTGAGCCTTGCATCCCATATCCACCACGTGCCCCACATAGGTTTTCCCCATAAGGATCCTGTCAGTAACGCCAGAAACGTGTAGGCTGCGCCGATGGGCGCACTTGCGCGAGCGATAGCTTGCGCGAGCTTCATCCGCCAGATTAATCCGATGCCCCCGCTGATGGCGAGTATCAGGTATACAAACATCGACATCCAGGCGGCAGGTACATGAATATAAATGATTCGGTAACTCTCACCTTGTTGGTAATCAGTAGGGGCCAGAATCAGCCCACTGTAGAGCCCCACGGCAAAACACAGGGCACAAAGGGTGCCGACCCAGGGTAATATTTTCCCGACCAAATTGTAAAAGAAAGGAGGCGATCCGAGCTGATGAAAGCGTCTGGTCCAGATGGATCGAGGGCGTTTACCCGTCGGGTCTGTCATAATGCTTTATAGGTGAGTACTTTATGGCTGTAGTCCGTTTATCCACCCAAATATCCACCCATTTATAAAAAAGTTAAGGTAAGAGGTGACAACACTAAGACCTGATCAGCGTATTATAAAGCCAGCCATCCTCGGTTGTTGGCTATTAGTTGACACGGCTTCTGGACTGTCCGTGTAAGCGAAAAAAGACCCCATACCAAATGAATGGTACAGGGCTTGCGATAGCAGATGGGCGGCATTTATCAAGTAAGCGGTAGGGCCTCAGAGTGCCAGAACAAAGCCTCTAGGAAACGATGCAATCCTATGACTTCAGGCTGAGGCGTACCTTTTGAATCTCGTTCGTTCTCAAAATGGCGGGTTTTGCAACTAGAAAACAGGACCTAATTCTGACTAACTACTGTTAGAGCCTCTGTCGTGCATGAAATAAACCCAACAGGGCAGGCCACCCTATTCATGTAACATGAGAGCTTATAAATCCTTTATTAACTCCACCAGAGCGTCCCTGCCGATTCACTTTCCACTGGTATTTGTCTGATCGGCGAGCCCTTCGGTGGGTTCCACGCCCGCTGCCGGTATCCAGCTTGGGGCCTCATCCTGATACTCCCTGCCCGGATTACCCATCACCGTCGTTCTCCACATGTGGCGAATCTTGTTTTCGGTATCGAACCAGGTGGCCGAGTGAATGACGTTGCGATTGTCATGGATCACAAGATCGCCCTGGTCCCAATCATGCACATAGACGAATCGGCGCTCGGTGAAGTGGCGCATCAGAGTGTAGAGCAAGGCAGCGCCTTCCCCATCGGGGCCGGGCTCCATATCAGCGATCGGCCCCTCCACCCAATCCATTTGCCCGTCTTCGCAAAGAAACAGCGAGGGCTCACCAGTCACCGGGTGATAGCGCACCAGCGGCTGGCGCTGCGGCCGCTGATGTGGGAGCAGCGTAACTGGTTGATCACCGTTTCTGACTGCAGTCTCGGACCGCCCTGTCCAGGGCAGCGCATGAATGCCGTACAGATTGCTGATCCGGGCCTTGAGTTCGTCGTTTAAAGCTTGATATGCAGCTGTGCCGCTTGCATAGAGTGTTTGCCCGGTCCCTCTTGGCGAGGGGGTCACTGCATAAAATAGGGAAACATCAGGGGGCGGGCGCCGAAAACTCTGATCGGTATGCCAGCCGCTCCGATGCGGAAACTGTACCGGTAATTCCCCGTTCTCCGTCAAGGCAGGCTCGGGCTGCGTCGGCGGCTGTCGGTTACTGGGAGGCTGGTTGGCCAGTACCAGAATCTGCGGCACTGCCGGGTGTACAAGATTCCGAGTACTTAAGGTATGACGGTAATCTTCGATCTCTGTTCCAAACAAACGACTGAGTCTCAGGAGTAACTCGGGCTGCTCCGTAATCGCGCCAAGCCCCGGTAACACCAGCAACCCGTTTGCGGTGATGAGCGCCGAAAGCAGCAGGTCTGCCCTTGCTTCCAACGAGTCGAGCACTTTTTCGAGATCCGACTGCCCGAATGCAATGACCGTGCCAAAGCACGAATCGAGGGCGGGTCGTACGGAAAAGAACTCTGCCATGGTTTCGGGTGGGTCGACCGCCTTTTCTGCCAGTCTAACCCATCACGATTACATCCTAAGGCGATTGGCGATTTAAGGAATCCCCAATCGCCTTAAGATGTATATGTAATAACGTCGTACTCCTCCTTTGCGTGTGACTGATCCCTAACCACACGGTACATAGAGCGCCTCTTTACGCAACGGCGTGTACCTACGTTGAACCCGCTCTTTACTCCTAAAATGTGATCCCCATCATATTTCTAAGTTGAGCCATCCCCCCCCTAACAGAGGTATTCTTGGGTCATAACCCAAGGAGAATTCCATGAGCGACTTTCAATCATTCCGTGATGCTGTATTAGAAGACGAAGACCTGCAAGAACAAGTTATATCCATCGTAAACACAGCGACTACTAATGGCGCAGGTCTAGGTGACGGTATTGCCACATTAGCCAAGACTCACGGTTACACCATTACCTCAGATGAGGTCTATGCCCATCAGGACTTCCTAGGATAAGATGGCGATCTGACTGACTTTAAGTTAGAGATGATTAGTGGTGGTCGTTCGCGTGGCGGTGGCACTTAACCCCCCATTTATCCCCAACTTCCGACTAGGGCAATTTAATGACTGACTTCCAGAACTTCCGCAACTCCCTAATGTCCACGGCGAGTGCGTTGGAACAAGACGATGAATAAAATTAACCCCAGGAAATTACTGAACAGTAAGTGGACAGCGGTTACGCCAAGGAGAAAAGAAAAACACTTCATGGTAACTGAAGTCGTTTTTGATGAAGAAGGGATTGTTACCTTATGTTCAATAGAATCCCTTATCTCAAAACGATCTGTTCCAATAAAATGGCGTGATTTACAAAATGACATTAATTGGGTTCAGGGTTGGAAGTAACTTACACGGTGGGTAAGAACATCAAAACCACTATTCCCACAGTAACCCCCTGACGTACTCATCCCAAGCTTCGATAGCCTTACGCATCTCAGTCGAATAGTCGTATAACCCCTAGACCGCATGGAGACGCTTCTTCTTATGCGCGAGACAAGCATCCCAGATAGGGAAGGGTGTTCCTTGACGTTCATGCCACGAGCTTAAATGATTTTCTAAGGTCGTGAGCCACCGCACCTTCTACTCCACGGCTCTTGATCCCGTCGTTAGCAAGGTCACTGAGTGATGTACGGTGATAATGCCCACCATATCGACCTGGGAAGAGGTAGCCTCCATTGTCTCGCTGCGAGGTTGCACAAGCAATGTATGCTGGCGTTAATGGCTGCTCATGCTTTCTCCCACCTTTGAGAACTACCGTAGCAGTTAAGTCATCTTCAATGTTGTCCCAATGGAGCTTGCAATGCTCGCCGACCCGTAAGGGGTTCAACACGACTGCCATGAATTGGGAATGACATCCGTCTCATAGTCTCCGCAGCTCTGGCTCAGTTATTAGTCTATCTCTTGCGTCTAAAGCTTCAGCCTCTAGATCAGCTACTGGCTCAGTCGAACTGACAAACTCTCGACGTTTCATCAATCACCACAGCCGAGTACACATTTTTGGTAGACAATGGGCGCTAGTCGGTCGGTCGCTAGAGATGACATCTGGTATTCGCTGAACATGTGCGCCTCTGATGTCATCAGGTAGATGATCGCTCAGCCCTGGGGCCTTGCCAACGCCATTAACCAGCTTGGCGACCATAGTCCATTCGTTTACGTATGAAACCTTACCAGCGTCTTTGAGCCAATGGCAGTATTCCCCGGAAACCGCTTTAAACTGTTTACGATCCTCCTCTGCTTGGAACTCTGGTGGTAATGGGCCGAAGTCCATGTCCGTACTCCGAGTTGGATGATTGCGGTGCCATTCCTTCTCAAGTTCATCCTTCCAGAATGACTGAGTGGTATTCAAAAGGCCATGGTTTAGGTGAGCGTATTCCTCATTAACAACAACCAAGAACTTTTTGGTCGCTTTACCTCTATAGGTTCCAAGTTTGTATCTATGCTGTTGTCGGTCATTGTCTTTGTAGTAGAAGGTCAGTGATACTTTGCCTGAAGGGTTCACAACAATGTTTATGTTGTTGCTGTAACGTTTGTACTGCTTGCCTGTTGGCTTGAACTGCGCCAACCAGTGAGCTGTTACCTTGAATATTTCTCCACCATTTATCCACCCATTTTGTCCAAAATATAGGGTAGTGGGTGAATAACAGGTTAATTTAAGACTATAAATATTATTAATGAACTACCCGTCGGCGGGTCACTTTGAGGGAGAGTCATGAGAAAATTTCAGGGAAGTTTGATGCGCTATCAGCGGGTCTTTGTATCCGCATCGCGGGGTAACTTTCAGAACGAGCTCCGACAAGCCAGGGGCGATTTAATCGACAGTACGCATGCGGGTCATCATTTTCCCGGCGATTGGGTTAGCTTTCCTCGTGAAATCGAGGATAATTTAGAGTGAATCCGACAGCGCTATGGGTGTATCCCGGCCGAATCCAGGGGTCGCCATTGTAAGCCCCATTCGGTACAGTTGTTTTCTTTGGAATAATCCAGTCCGAACCTAGGGCCGTGGCGGATGTTTAATCGACTTGATCCAGGACGTTTGTCCTTTGCAATTGAAAGCTTGTCACGATGGCCAGCGGCTACGGTATCTTGCCTGTCACCGCGAGAGTGCGATCGCATGGCCTCACTTGCGGATAAATTAGTATACCTCCCAGCGACTCCGGTGATCGGCGCCAAGGATGCTCCGGTGCACCAGGATTTTGAGTTGAATTACTCGGTTCCCTTGGATCATCCGTTCTGGATGCTTGCCAAAGCGTTTGGACGCCTTGCGTCATTGGCGTTAACGCAGACAGGGGTAGAAATAGCTTCGTCGGATTCATACGAGATCAATGATCTGATCGTCCAGCGATACCCTGGGGGCTGCAAAGGTATTACGCCACATCGCGATCATCTGAAATATCGGATGATTATCGCCATATTGCTTGTCAGTGGAGACGGCGAGTTCAGAATTCACAAACGCCGCGATGAGAGTAACGGTGTGGTAATTCAGTTTAATCCGGGAGATCTACTGCTGATGGGCGCACCAGGTGTTTTCCCAGGATTCGCGCGCTCTTTCCACTCCGTCACCGCGGTAACCCGGGTTCGACGTACCATAGGAATGCGTTACGATGGCCGGATTATTCAACCCGAAGGCTAATTCAGGACCGCCGTGGAACGTCGTTGACGTTCTGATTCTATCGATCAGTTATCGGTCGGTGGTCATTTCACCCTGGCATAATCACTCAGCATGCAAATAAGAGTTAACTGCGGTTCGTACTAATCCGCGATCGAGGGTAGTTGATATGCAGGATTTAGATATTCCACGGACTCCGTCAGCGTATGATTATCCATTGCTGATTGGCCGCCTGCTCTCCACCTTGGAAGCGAGTCATCCTCACCAGCAAATTGTATATGCCGGTCAACGGCGGATCAGTTATCTTGAATTTCATGAGCGGGTAAAACGTCTGGCGAATGCTCTGGTCGATCTCGGCGTTCAACCAGGCGACACTGTTGCGGTGATGGATTGGGATACTCACCGCTACCTTGAATGCTTCTTTGCGGTGCCAATGATTGGCGCGGTGCTGCACACGATCAATATTCGTCTTTCTCCAGAGCAAATCCTATACACGATCAACCATGCTGCCGATACCGTGTTGATGGTGCACGACGATTTTGTGGAACTGGCGGCAGGTCTTGCTGGGCAAGCGGCCTCGGTCAAGCACTGGGTTCAACTTTGTGACGAGCCTGTGTCAACAGTAAATGAAACAACCGATATTAACTTTGACGGAGAATATGAGTCTCTTCTGAACTTAGCATCGCCACAACACGACATGCGTGACTTTGACGAAAACATCAGGGCAACGACCTTTTACACCACTGGCACAACCGGCCACCCCAAAGGGGTTTACTTCAGCCAGCGGCAATTGGTGCTTCATACCCTCGGGTTGGGAATCGGACTATCGAGCAACCCAGAACAGGGTCGATTGCATGCAAGTGATGTATACATGCCAATTACGCCGATGTTTCACGTTCATGCGTGGGGCATCCCTTATCTGGCCACTTTGCTGGGAGTCAAGCAGGTGTACCCAGGCCGTTACGAGCCGGCAAAACTGCTGCGGCTGATTCGAGATGAAGGAGTGACTTTCTCGCACTGCGTTCCAACCATTTTACACATGCTGCTGAGTGACCCCATGGCCGAGAAAATCGATCTTAGCCAATGGAAGGTCATTATTGGCGGTTCGGCTTTGTCACGGGCTCTGGCCCGTCGCGCACTTGATCTTGGAATCGATGTTTTTGGCGGCTACGGGATGTCAGAGACTGGTCCTGTGTTGACCCTGGCGCAGATTAAGGGATCGGCTGAAGAGTTCAATTCCAACGATGCTCTGACGTATCGCTGCAAGGGTGGCCGCGCAGTTCCGATGGTAGAGTTGAAGATTGTTGATCTGGACTTTAGAGAACAACCCCGCGATGGGGTAACTACAGGCGAGGTTGTGGTTCGCGCGCCGTGGTTGACCCAGGGGTATCTCAATGACCCAGAGCGCTCCGAGGAGTTATGGACAAACGGCTATCTACATACCGGAGACATCGGACACATTGATGCCAAAGGGTATCTAAAAATTACAGATCGCTTGAAAGATGTAATCAAGAGCGGAGGGGAGTGGATATCTTCATTGGAATTGGAAGACCTGGCATTGACGACTCCAAGCGTAAGCGAAGCCGCGGTGATCGGTGTTATCGATGAAAAATGGGGCGAGTGCCCGTTGGTTCTTGTCGTCGGGAAAGAAGCTGAGATCGATTGCAGCGAGGTTGCTGCGCGATTCGCTCAGGCCGCCAAGGCAGGTATTATCAGTGAGTGGGCGGTGCCCGAGCGCATCGAGCAGGTTGACGCGATACCCAAAACCAGCGTCGGAAAGATCGATAAAAAACGCCTGCGGGAACAGTTTGGGTAAACCGCGAATAAGCGTCACAACGGCATTGTCACCGGTAACCGAGGCAGATACACTGGGAGCCCCATGGGCCAGAAAAAAAAGGGGGTGATCTAATGTCTAGTGATATAGGATTTGTCACAGTGAACGTTGGTGTGTGCAGGTATTCCGGGAGCAATCTTTCGGGCTAAGTGCGACACCCTGTCCGGTGACAGTGAACACTGTGGCAGCCAGTCACGAAAGCCCCCTTAACTGGGGGCTTTTTTGTGCCTTAAATTCGGGATAACGTCTTGAAGATCACTCACACGGAACTTACATATGTTCAAGATTACACCTGGGTTTGTGAGGACCTGGAAGGCTTCAGATAAGCGTAAAGATATCTATAAACTCCGGCTGCATATCATCATCCATCCAACAGGTAGGATCAACGTAGCGGTAGTCGTCAAGAGGCAGGGAGAATCGTCGAGACAAGTGATTGGCAAGTACCTTTGCGGTTGAAGGTGAACTAGCCTGCCATACGGTAGGGAAAATGATATCAGTCATCCCTAATGGAACTAACCCTGATGCTGTTGCCCAGATATTGGTTATGGACTTGATCGTGCTGTTTGTCGAGGAGAGTGGGCGTAGTTCCAACAGATTAGAGGATTTATTTTTGTTTTTAGAAAATCAAGAAAAAGACTACCATGTTTAAGGCGCAATCCATTCGCCCTGCCATCGCCCAGCTTCCCACAAGAAGCGGGCACGCCGATGGCCTTCAGCCCTCAGGAACAGCCAGTCAAACAGATCGATCTCGCAGGCCAGCACCACAAAGTGTTCCTCGCCCGTGGCGGGGTCTACTGGGGCATTGATATCCAGGTCTGTTTCTGTGCAGGACTCACCCGGTGCAAGCGGTGTGCGGTAACACTGCACACTGCGCCAGGCGCCGTCCTGCCAGCGCTGGCTCGCGAGTACATCGCCCTGATGAGTCCAGGCAGTCCCGTAAGCCCGCAATTGAACCTTGGTGTCACTATCATAAAAGTGCCAGGAAAACCTGGAGTCCTTGCCGAGCTGAATGACTTTTGGCGAACGGCTGTCGGTGTGACAACTGAGGATCCGTGTGTCCGGATCTGCAGAGCGCAACACCACCGTACGCAACTGCGCAATGCCCTCACCCACATTGGCAAGAGTCGGCGTATGCCAAGCGTGGTGCCGATCGTGTGCCGCCGTGGCAAGAGACAGCCACTGATCACTTGCGATCTGCTCAAGATTTGAGATCTCAGGCGTAACGGGATGAAGCATACCAAGGCAGATTGTGTGGATAACAATCGGTTAATGTAACACTACCTTGGTGCCCGAGCATTGACACTCCGATAGTAACGTCTGATCCATAATACCGTAGTAACAAGTCGCGAGCCCTGGCTAAGCCACCATGTCCAAACACCATCTGCCTCAGAAGATCTGCCCATCGTGTCACCGACCGTTTTGCTGGCGAAAAAAATGGCTACGCTGCTGGGATGAGGTACGCTTTTGCTCCAAACGATGCAAGCGCGAGCGGACATGAACGAAAAGCCTTCTGCACTCATTCGCACACTGACCTTTGCCGGCGTGACCCCCTTTATCATGGCGCCGATGATGAAGGTCGGTTGGATTGTACTGCCCGGTATCGCACCCGACACCTGGCTATGGGGTTATGCCGTCGTCATCGGCGCCTTTGTGGCTGGAGCGCAGTGGGGCAGTGGGCTCCATTACCGTGACGCACTCAGCCTTGTGGGGAGCAACTTCTTCGCGCTGGCCATTTTTGCCCTGGCACTATGGGGTCGTACCCCAGCGGGCATACTGGCCCTCGCAGTACTTTTTGCGGCACAACTGCTGTTGGATCACCACCAGCACAGGCTCGGGCTGATCAGCACTGGCTACTGGCGGCTTCGCTGCACAATCACGCCGTTGGTGTGCATCGCGCTGGTGATTTACGCGGGGGCCGCGGGCTGAACCCAGGATAACATCTAAGCCCCAGGCGTCTCGCCAGCGCGGCGAACACTGGCAATAAGCGCAGTGCAGAGACTCTTGCAAGCATGTCTGGTGGGAACAACCAAAACTACGGTAAGTTTGGGGCAGACCACCCAAGCTCCAAACCTGTAATCGAACTTGTGTCTGGTCATGTATTTGTGGGACAGATGGATACTTGCAGGGAATTGGGGGTGAAAGATGAAACCATCTCCTGCACAACCTCAAGCAACGCCCAAAAGATTCGAGATAGCAAAACCGTTACAGCATCCAATCGGAGAACCAATCGCTTTGGTAAACCAAACGTCAACTATGGCAACTGCTGGCCGTCATTAGAAACTCTTCAATAAGAATTGGACAAGGGCAACTTCGTAGAAGTCCAGCGCAAGATAAAGAACTAAAGCTTGGGTCAACTTTGGCCTGAAGTACCAGTTACCTCGGTAGCGCCTAACTACACCGCAGGCATCTGCCCACCAGCAGAGGCGATTCTACGCCTGTACCAAAGGAAACAAAGCATGAAAGTAGACGAGTATTTCAAAAAGATTGCGAGATGTCTAGAGGCTGATGACGTAGCACCGGACTACAAAAGCAAACACGACAAGCGAGTATGCGCAGACCCCCTACAGCAATGCCGAACCATGACCGGAAGTAAAGTCGTGGCATTGGCTGTTGCACATCGCTACCTAGGAGATGCTACCTCGCACTCGGCTCAGAAAAATCTCGATGAAATTAACCAGGATATTTAAGCCTCTCAGGTTACATAGACAGGGTGTCACCCTGTGGAGTTTGTTTTATGCGCATGAGAGGGCCTAACGGTATTTGGTGAGGATTAGGGCCTGTTTTCTAGTTATGAAACGTACTGTTTTGAGACTAAATATGCTATAAGAAAAAGGCACATCAATAGAAGTTAAATCACTGTGGAGGAAAAACATGGCTTCAGTAGAAACAAAATCCTGGTCGAGCCCAGATGACACGATGACACCTGACAAAACTCATGCCGCAACGATAAATTTCGGAGCAGTTACGCTAACCAAAGGCAATATGCAACCCGGCTGGAAATGGTCAGAGTGCATTAAGCCTCACGTTGGCACCGACAGTTGCCAGGCAGGGCACGTCGGGGTCCTGCTCCAAGGTCAGATTCACGTCTTATCCGACGATGGATCCGAAGTGACAGTTAAGGCAGGAGACGCCTACTGTCTCGCTCCAGGGCACGATGCCTGGGTCGTTGGAGAAGAGCCGGCGCTCGCTGTGGAGTTCTCAATGGATGACAAAGACTTCGGCCCCTGGCTGATCCCCAAGTGATCAAGATAAGGACGTATGGCGATGGTTAAAAACCACGTATATATGCGTTAGCTAGTGAGATTCAAAAGGCGCGCTCCTTGTTAGGTGCCCGATTGTTATTCGTCGAGGCACTCTTCTGACTCTCAAGGGGTCGCGTCACTCCTGCAATCACTCACACAGAACTCACATATCACTCACATAATGGAATAAAACGGGATTTATAACTAGTAAGAATGTTGTCAGCCAGTCACGATTCCCCGCTCAGCGGAGCGTTTTTGGTTTCAGGGTCGCGCAGCTTGCTCGATTAATTCCCCGTACTCCCGCATCACTTCAGTAAGCGTGTTTTTGAAGGTTTCAAGCATTTCGTCGGACATCGCCAGGGATAGGTTGACCATGCCGCGCCGGGCGTGAAATTGGCCTCTTGCCATCATCGACAGATGTATCAGCTCGTATAGTTCACCCGGAATGCGTTGTACGTCGTAGGGGGCGTGCGGCGCTTCGTGGCAAAAATGAAAAGCCATCATTGACCCTTTTCCGGTAATGTGAATCGGTAACCCAAGACGATCAATTGAATCTGCAAGTCTCGTGCGAAAGGTGTCACCACGCACCAGGAACGCATTCGCCTCCTTGGGCCCAAAAATGTCGTTTAGTCCCGCAAATCCCGCAGACAGGCTTAAGGTATTGTTGTTGAATGTTCCTGCATGTGGCCATGCGCTGGCACGTGCAGGGTCAAAGCGATCGAGAATATCTGCTCGGCCACCAAAAGCCCCAAAACTTAACCCGCCACCCAGATACTTGCCGAAGGTAACGAGGTCAGGGGTAATGCCGTATAAGCCGTGCAGTCCGCTTGCCCCCAAACGAGAGGTCATGACTTCATCGAATATCAACAATGCTCCGGTTTGCTCGGTCAGATGACGCAAACTGGTTAAGAATTCAGGATTGGCAGGAATGCAGCCACCAGCGCCGATCATGGGCTCAACCAGAACGCCGGCCAGCTTGCCGTCAAGGTTAAGAATCTGTTGCTCCGCCGACTCGGAGTCATTGAAAGTCATTCGATGCGTCGGAAACGGTAAATTAAGCGGACTATTGCCGGCAAAAGCGAGTACCGATCCATGATAACTGCCATCTACAACCAGGATATCCGTCCGCCCGGTAAAGGCCCGCGCGGCACTTAATGCAAGCACGTTCGACTCGGTACCAGAATTGCAAAAACGCAAACGCTCAACCGCGGCAAAACGCGAACACATTAACTGTGCAAATTTTGATTCGACCGCATTAGGGCCGCCGAAAGTGAGACCGTTTGCAAGAGCTTTGGTTATGGCATCGACAATGATAGGGTGACTATGTCCGTAAAGCCCGGCTGTGTACTCGCCCAGAAAATCCTGGTAGTGGTGACCATCAATGTCTTCAACTTGCGCGCCTTTTGCGCGGGCGATGGTTACCGGAAAAGGGGAGTAATGTAATACGCTGCGGGTGTTGGCCCCGGGCAGTGAAGCTTTGGTTTTCTCAAAAAGCGCATAACTCTTGGGATTAGCCTTGGCATACTGCGCCCGCACCTCGGCAGAGCGAGTCATCAGTTCCGTCCCGGCCAGAGGCTGAATCTGAGCTATGTTGTTACTGCTATCGGCCATAAAATGAATAATACAATGTAAGCGCCATGCAACCGACGAATAATAAAACTCCCAATACCCGCCAGATGGAGTTGTAGTGATCAGAAAAAAGCCGAGTCTTTTTCAACCAGGCAGATGATTTTTGGAATGCCATTGGCGCGTCGTCTATTGAGGGTCTGGATTGGTTAGAAAAGGTGCTTGGGGGCGGCAAACTGTGTCTTGGAGTCCCGCCGTTTTAAGAGTGCTGAATCGTATTTTGTCGAAAGGGCCACAATCCATTATGCACTTCTAGATCCCCAATTACAGGCAGTAAACGCTAGACCTTGCAAAAGACGGCGTTTATTCTTCCTATACCCTTTAATACTCCCTAGCGTAAACGCCAGGCCTGAGTTTTTAGTAGCAGGGTCCGTGATAGAAAGAGATGAATCAGGCGTGCGACAACATTCGTATAAAAAATCATCATACCCATTGCAGCCGCAGGGGCAACATCACCGGCATCATCCATGTTTAACACAGCAATTGCCGCCAGTTTTGTATCGGGAGAATACAAAAATATGACTGCTGAAACAGTCGTCATCGCATTGACAAACAGGTAGATCGAAATATCCAGTATTGCCGGTAGACAAACCGGCACGGTAACACTCGAAACCAATCGGTAAAATGGTTGCTTCAGGGACGAGGCGACGGCTTCGAACTCCCTGTCCATTTGCTTCAAAGCAGTGACAGCGGTGAGATGTGAGACCGTGTAAAAGTGAGTTACGGTACACACCACCAGGATTCCCATGGTTCCGTATAAGCCATTCAGCGGGTTTGCCGGGTCGTTAAAGAAGAAGATGTAGGCCAGACCTAGAACCAGGCCAGGAATGGCCATTGGCATCATCGCCAGGAACTGGAACGCCGATCGGGTAGCAAAAAATCCATTGGTTTTTTCAACCACATAGGCTCCTGCAAAAACAATTATTGTGCCCGCGATTGCGGTATAAATACCCAACTGAATCGAATGAGAATACGAAGCCCAGCCGCCGCCGTCCATCACATTAAAATCATAGTTAACCAGGCTCAGACTTAATTGGTATGGCCAGAATTTGATCAGCGCGGCGTACTGACAAATGGCAATTAGTCCAACGATAAATATTCCTACTACTGCGCAGTAGAAAAGACAGATTAAATCAAATCGTCTATGTGGTTTTGCCTCAAAGGGTACGGAGCGCGCCGACAGCTGGGCGACCTGTCGTTTTTGTACGTAGCGATCAATGGAAAATGCAAATAACGCTGGGATTAACAGTACGACCGAGACAACCGCACCCATTTCAAAGTTTTGCTGGCCTATGACCTGTTTATAAATATCCACCGCGAGCATGTTGTACTGACCACCGATGACTTTTGGTAAGCCAAAATCGGTGATGACCAGGTTGAAAACAACAAACGCTGCCGAAATTAAACCGTAACGTGCACCAGGGATGGTGACCGTCCAGAATGTCTTCCAGCGACTAGCGCGAAGCGATACGGCGGCTTCATAGAGCCTCGAATCCGAGATAGCCAGTGCCGTGGTAATTATGATTAGTGCATGTGGAAAGGTAAAAAACACCGACCCGATCACGATTCCGATTGGGCCATAGATGGATTCGCCAAATAACAAACCTTTAATCATGCCCTGATTGCCAAATAGATAAATCAGGGCAATACCGGGCAACAGGGATGGCACCAGTATCGGTGCCATCGCGATCAACCGGAATAGCCCTTTGAAACGCATCTTGCTGCGATTCAACGCGTAAGCGAAACCAAATGCCAGGCAAACAGTGATGATGGTGCTGAGTGTGGCGATAAACAGTGAATTTTCAATGGATCGGAAAAGCGCGGGCGTCGAGAAATACACACGGAAGTTGTCCAGGCCTGTCGCAGATGATGGGCGCAGGACGATTCGCCTGAACTTGTTTGATTCGAATTCGTGCCACTCGGTATCAGCGATACGTGTGCTGCCGACCAGAAAAGAACTCTCAGCTCTGATTTGACGCAGCCGGTATTTGGTCGTACTGCGGAAACTGAAGTCAGGAAAAAAAACAGTTGCCGCCAGGCGGCCATCAGAACTGGTTGCGAGTTCTTCAAGCTTAACCACCTGCAGGTCTTCATTGAGTGCCTGGGCTGTGACGGGAGCACTCCAGCCCTTGCCTTCATCGACCTGAAACTCAAAATTATTTAAATCGAATGAATAGGTTGAAAAAGACTTCGACAACATCGCATAAAGCGGAAATGCCAGTGCCACAATCAGGTACAGGCCGATGACCAGCATGAAGCCGATCATGGTGCGATCGTCCTTACTGGTTTTAGGGCGGATTACCGGCGCGCTATCAGTGATTTGCACATCGGCCGTGTTAGACATCAAACTGTATTGGTGTCGGGTGGGAATACCCTTAGCTGATCTGACTGGAACTCTACGCTAATGGTTTTGCCTACCTCCACAGCCATGTGTCGTACTGCGTTGATAGACATATCGGCAACCAAGACTGCATCGCCAAAATCGCTATTGTTTAGCGAAACTCGCCAAAATGACCCTAAAAATTCCATATCTTCGACTGCCGCATCAAAAATATTTTCGGTGTCACCCGTTTCGGGAACTCCCTGAGAACTCGTGCCCTCGCCGTGTGGCACGATATCTTCGGGACGAATGGCAACGATTACCGGGGAATCCGTTTGCAAATTGTGCTCTCTTGAAGTGAATGTAGAATCACCAACCTTGACGCTATTGTTGCTGCTGGCCATTCCCTTGATCTGATTCATCGCGCCGACAAAGTCAGCGACAAACAAGGTGCTGGGTTCGCGATAAATTTCTATCGGTGTGCCAATTTGTTCTATCACACCCTGGTTCATGACAACAATTCGATCGGCCATCGTCAGCGCCTCTTCCTGATCGTGGGTAACCATCACAGTGGTGACGCCCAGTCGCCGTTGTAGCAATTTCATTTCGTGGCGCAAATATGTGCGGACTTTTGCATCGAGCGCTGAAAGAGGTTCATCGAGCAATAACAGGCCAGGCGATGTTGCCAGTGCCCGCACCAGTGCGATTCGTTGTTGTTGGCCACCCGACAGCTGGGCCGGATACTTTTTACCCTGATCCGGTAACCCGACCATCTCGAGCAGTTCAGCCACTCGCTTGGCGATATCGGCCTTGCTTACCTTTTGATTTTCGAGGCCAAAACCGATGTTTCTTTCACAGGTCAAGTTTGGAAACAAGGCATAGGACTGGAAAACAATACCGAAGTCACGTTCTGACGGCGGCAATGCTGAGATATCCTTGCCAGCCTGGCTAACGGTGCCGGAGTTTTGAATATCAAGACCAGCTATAGCACGTAGGAATGTAGTCTTTCCACAACCTGAAGGCCCCAGGAAACAGATAAACTCACCTTCATCTACTTCGAGTGACACCTCGTCCAGCGCGGTAAAGTCACCGAACTTCTTTGTCAACCGGTCTATCTGTAGATAAGATTTTGTGCTTTCGGCACTAACTGCTTGCTGTTCACTCATATCGATTAATAGTGTTGATGAAGGAAATAGCTGCCGATGTGACTAACAACCCGTCAGAAATGAAACGGCCTGACCGTATAAAACGATCAGGCCGCAGCTTAGTCAAACTTCAATACTACTTTGGATCAGATTTTGAATCGTAGCGCGTCTGCCATTCAGTCAGAATTCGTTTTCTGTTGTTGGCTGCAAATTCGAAATCATTATCGATTAAACTGGAAAGTGTTTCTTCCGGGAAATACTTCACTGGTTTTGCAATACCCTTGTACGCGACCACGGCGTAAGCAGTGTTGTACATCTCCATTGCTGTTTTAGAGATGGACCAGTCCATCAGCTTTTTGGCAGCTTCCATCTGCTCAGTGCCTGCAATGATGGCGGAAGCCTCCAGATCCCAACCGATACCTTCGCGTGGAATAATAATATCAATGGGTGCACCCTTGGCTTTAGATCTCGCGCCGCGAAATGCAAAGGAAACGCCGATCGGGATTTCTCCAGCAGCTGCCAGTTTGCAAGGTTTTGAACCCGAGTGAGTGTAGCGGGCGATATTTTCGTGTAGCGCATCCATATAAGCCCATCCGCCGGTTTCTCCAAACATTTGTAACCAACTGGAAACATCAAGAAAGCCGGTGCCGGATGAATTCGGGTTTGGCATAATCACGTGACCTTTATACATCGGTTTCGTGAGATCCCACCAGGTTTTCGGCGGAGTCAGATTGTGTTTAGCAGCTTCAACGGTGTTGTAACATACAGCGGCCACCCACGCGTCCATACCAACCCAGCTAGGAGTGGCGTCGCTGTCGTAGAATTTCGGGTCGAGATTTTCAATGCCTTTCGGCTTGTAAGGTTCAAACATTCCCTCGGCTTTCATTATCAGCAGGGAGGTTGCTGCGATTCCCCAGATAACGTCGGCCTGTGGATTATTTTTTTCCGCGAGTAACTTGGCGGTAACGATACCGGTGGAATCCCGAACCCATTTAATATTGATATCGGGGTGTTCCTTGTTAAAGGTTTCGGCATAGCGGGCAAGATCTTCTGCCTCGACAGCAGTGTAGACGACCAGATCTACCGCATGGGCCACGTTGCCAAATGTGAACATTGATAGTGCTGCAATGCAAGCGCCCAACGTACTTTGTTTAAGTATTCTT
>CAUZJT010000009.1:0-53257 GCA_963580215.1 Gammaproteobacteria bacterium | reverse complement strand
TGGCCTGGCAGTAGTTGTCCGCTGTCCTTTTTCCCGCTGGCCCGTTTCAGCGTACTCTCTAGTAGATCCGAAAGAACCGCGGCGGCACTCACTAACACCATCGCCAACACCAACCGCGCAAGAGAAACCGCCGGCCCAGTGATGGTTGCTACCGCCACTACCCCCGTTGCGACCGCAAGCAAGCTGCCGCCTAGGGCACCTTCAACCGTCTTCCCCGGGCTAATATTCGGAGCCAGCAACCTTGAACCCCAACGCTTGCCTACACCATACGCACTAATGTCGCCTATCCAGATGACCGCGCATATTGCCAGTACCAGATGAGGACCGAAGTTCGCTTGTCCATGCAGGACCGGCACCATCGCCAGGGCTGGGACGATCACAACTACTCCCAATATTAAACTCGGGGAAATCATCTGCTTGCTATTTTGATATCTTCGAACCGCGACCACTCCCAGCAAGACTGCCCATATCGCCGCTCCAGCTAACATTGCTTTGGGGGAATAGTCAAACACCCGCCACCCCACCTGAACGAGACCTCCAATCGTCAAAATGTACGGCCACGCGATGTGATTTTTCTGTGGCACCTGTGGCAGGTGAATCCACTCCCAAGCTGCGGTCATTGCCATTAACGTTGTCAGTAAAGCGACGAGCGGGGTCGGCAGATATAGTATACCGGCGACCGCTGCGAGGCCTAGTACAACTGCAGTCACAAGCCGTTGCCTGAACATTCAACCAACCCTGAAATTCATGTTGTCACTTGATCGCCGGTCTGGCCAAATCGGCGCTGTCGAAGTTGGTAAGCGTCAAGCGCTTGTTCAAAGTGCTCTTCGCTGAAGTCAGGCCACAGGCTCTCAGTAAAAAAGAGCTCTGTATAAGCCAACTGCCACAACAAAAAATTACTGAGCCGAATTTCTCCGCCCGTTCGAATGAAAAGATCAGGGTCGGGGAGGTTCCCGGTACTCAGGGTCTGACTCAGAATCGACTCGTCGATATCACTTGCCGTCATACGTCGTTCTTCACAGGCTGTAGCGAGTTCTCGAACTGCCTTGGTCAGATCCCAACGCCCCCCATAATTCAACGCAATGGTCAGCGTCATCGCCGTGTTGCTAAAGGTTTTCTCACGCGCGTTTGCGATCAATTCCTCCACTTTTTGGCCAAAAGGTCGAAAATCACCGATGACATTCAACCGAATCTGATTCTCCTGAAGGCGAGAAATCTCGTTTTCGAGCGAGGTAATGAGTAGCCGGGTCAAAAAACGCACTTCTTCTGGCGGGCGTTTCCAGTTCTCGCTACTAAATGCAAAAAGTGTCAAGTATTCGACACCAGCCCGACCACACAGTGAGGTCAATTGCCTGGCAGTCTCGACACCACGGCGGTGGCCTTGAATTCTGGCTTTCCCCCGGGCCTGCGCCCAGCGACCGTTGCCATCCATCACCACCGCCACATGCCGCGGTACCAAGCGGTCTTTCGTCGGGTCTGTGGATGACTCGCCGCGAACAATCGGAGGCGGCGCTTTGACGCGCAACTTCAGACCTCCATTACCTCGGTTTCTTTTTCCGAGACCATTTGTTCGACCAGTCCAACGAAACGATCAGTAAGGATCTGAATTTCAGCTTCGGCACGCTTTTCTTCATCTTTGCCGATTTCTTTATCCTTTACCAGATCGCGCGCGTCGCCAAGTGCATCCCGTCGAATGTTGCGGATAGCAATCTTGCCATTCTCCCCTTCATGCCGAACAATTTTTGTCATCTCGATTCGCCGCTCCTCGCTCAAGGCTGGCAAAGGAATTCGGATGACTTCACCGGCGGTCATCGGGTTCAGTCCAAGATCTGACTCCATTATGGCTCTTTCAATTGCAGCGACCATACTTTTCTCCCAAGCTTGGACTTGCAAAGTTCGAGCGTCAGAAACGCTGACCGTCGCAGCCTGTGCGATCGGTACTGAACTACCATAGTAGTCAACCATTATGTGGTCGAGAAGCGCGGGACTCGCTCTTCCGGTTCGGATACGCGTGAACTCCGCCGCAACTGTTTCGCTACTTTTTTTCATCCGCTGTTCAGCGTCGTTCAGGATCTCGTTGATCATTCAGCCTCCTCTTCCCAGGTCACCAAAGTACCTACTGACTCTCCTTGGACCGCACGAGCCAGGTTACCGGGTTTGGCGATATCGAGAACGCGAATCTTTAATTTGTTGTCACGGCAAATCGCAAACGCGGTCGAGTCCATAATGGCGAGTCCCTTTTGCATTGCAATATCAAACGTGACCCGATCATACCGCATTGCTGATGAGTCGGTCTCCGGGTCGCGGTCAAAAACTCCATCTACGCGGGTGGCCTTAATCACAGCAGCCGCACCGATCTCTAAGCCCCGAATACAAGCGGTAGTATCGGTCGTGAAATAGGGATTCCCGGTCCCGCCTGCCAGGATTACCAGCATTCCCTGCGCCAGGTCTTCTCGGACCTGGTGAGGGTTATAAGGTTGAATTATTCCGGATACCGGCAGCGCTGAAAAAATTGAAACCCGAACGCCGGAGTTCTTAAACCAATCGTACAACAACAATCCGTTCATCACTGTTGCCAACATCCCCACGTGATCACCGGTTACCCGGTCGAGCGACCAAGGTACCGATCGGCCACCACGGAAAAAGTTCCCTCCTCCGACAACAACCGCTAAACCTTCAGTTTGTTCGAGGGCTTGGACGACCTCGCGCCCAATGTTGGCTACAGCAGTGCCATCAACACCGACACCTGAAGGCCCGCCCAGCGCTTCTCCACTTAGTTTTACCAGAAAACGGGTTCGAGGCGAACCGTCCCGTCTTTGCACTGATCAGCCCGCCTGCGCCTGCGCCATTACCTCCGAAACAAAATCGTCGGCTCGCTTTTCTAATCCCTCACCCACTTCGAATCGAGGCACCGCGACTACAACTGCACCATGAGCCTTCAGCAAATCCCGAACTGTCGTATCTGGGTCTTTAACAAAAGGCTGGCCCACCAAGGTGTTGTCCTTCAGGAATTTTCGAACCTTCCCTTCAATCATTTTCTGAATGATTTCGTCACTCTTGCCGCTGTCGATCGCTTGAGCCCTATAGATACCCCGTTCCTTTTCGAGCACATCAGAAGGCATCCCGGTTTCGTCGATACACACCGGTTGACTGGCCGCCACATGCATCGCAATATCGCGACCTAGGCTGGGAGTGTCTGAATTGATCATCTTGACCAACACGCCAATGCGAGTGCCGTGAGAGTAACCAAATACTTCTCCTGGCTTTCCTTGGATCACCTCGAACCGTCTAACAGAAATATTTTCCCCAATCTTTGCGATCAAAGTCTGTCGAGTCTCCTCAACTGATTTCCCTCCGGCGAGCAACATCAAGGACACGGCCGACATATCAACTGGGTGTTCGGCCAGGACGGTCTTTGTCAATTCTTCTGCGAAAGCCAGAAACGATTGATCTTTGGCAACAAAATCAGTCTCACAGTTTATTTCGACAAGAACACCATGGGATTGGTCTGGGTCTATGGCTAGAGTAATGACCCCTTCCGCTGCAATCCGACCGGACTTTTTTTCGGCACTTGCGGCTCCATTTTTACGCAGTAACTCAATCGCGCTTTCTATATCACCGTCAGTTTCGATAAGCGCTCTTTTGCATTCCATCATCCCCGCTGCGGTGCGCTCACGAAGCTCTTTAACTTGGGTCGCGGTAATTGCCATCAGTTATCCTTTTGCTAATTAAACTGGTCAAGATTGGATCAGGACTCTGGGTTCGCCTTTACATCTTTGTCACTGGGTTTTTCACTGGGAACATTTTTTGCCTCAACTGAGATCTTTGGGTCACCGGAGGATTTTTCAGGTTTACCATCACCCGCGGCGCCTTGTCCCGAGTCATCTTGCAGCGAATTCTCAGGTTCCGCTTTGATGTCGACAGGAACTTCCTCGGTTACCTCAACGTAGTCATTTGCATCTCCTTCGATCACAGGCGCTGCAACGGCTCTGGCCTCGAGAATCGCGTCCGCCGCACCGCCCAAATACAGCTTAATCGCCCGAAGCGCATCATCGTTACCTGGGATTGGGTAGTCAATTCCATCAGGGGAGCTATTGGTATCACAGACGCCGACCACTGGAATTCCCAGTTTGCGCGCCTCTGACACTGCGATTCGTTCATGATCAACATCAATCACCAGCAAGGCATCAGGCAGTCCTTTCATCTCACGGATTCCGGAAAGGCTTCTATCAAGCTTGGCCCGCTCGCGCGCAAGCATCAGTGTCTCTTTTTTAGTAAGGCCGACGCTTGTGCCACTGCTCGCCATTTCATCCAATTCCACCAGCCTGGCAATTGAATTTTTTACCGTCTTAAAGTTGGTTAACATACCACCAAGCCAACGGTGATCAACAAACGGGCAATTGCAGCGGGTGGCCTCTTCGCGAACCGCTTTACTGGCTTGGCGTTTGGTGCCGACAAAAAGGATTTTGCCTTTTCCTGTGGCAACACTGCCGAGGAAATTCATCGCGTCCCGATACAGCGGGAGCGTTTTCTCCAGGTTTATAATATGAATTTTGTTGCGTGCACCAAAGATATAAGGGCTCATCTTCGGTGACCAAAAACGCGTTTGGTGGCCAAAATGTACACCGGCCTCCAGCATCTGGCGCATCGAAACGTCAGTCATGTTGTTCTCCTTTCGGGTTAGGATTCAGCGCGGTCTCGAACGCCGACCCCCGTGACATCGTTCACGAAGGCACCCGGACGTCCGAATATGAAACCACACCAGGATTGGGGGGGTGTATTCTAACGGCTCGACGCATGTTACGCCACCTCTAAGGCAGACCTCTGCATGGAGGGTGACCTAAAAGGCCGGCCGTCTTCATTTGGACTAGAATTACGAAATTTCAAGGACGACAAGCCCTATGCCAATTCACCTCAAATCCGATATCGATCTGACTCAAATGCGCGTCGCCGGGGATCTTACCCGGCAAGTACTGGATATGATCAGCCCACATATTCAACCGGGTGTGACTACACTTGAATTGGATCAGATCTGTCATAGTTTCATCGTCGATACCCTGAATGCAATCCCTGCCCCCTTAAACTACCGAGGATTCCCCAAGTCCATCTGTACCAGCGTCAATCATGTTATTTGTCATGGAATTCCTGGCGGAAAGCGTCTTAAAAACGGCGATATTATTAATGTCGATATCACAGTCATTAAGGATGGGTTCCACGGCGACGCGAGCCGGATGTTCGCCGTGGGCCAGGCGTCTGTCCTCGGCCGCCGCCTGATTAAGACATGTCAGGAATGCCTGGAAAAAGGAATCGCGACGGTTCGGCCCGGAAGCCGCCTCGGCGATATCGGTGCGGTTATACAACAGCATGCCGAGGCCGCTGGATTTTCTGTGGTGCGAGAGTATTGTGGTCACGGCATCGGCAGAGGCTTTCATGAAGACCCGCAGGTCTTACACTACGGAACCGTTGGTCAGGGCCTGGAGATCAAACCCGGAATGACGTTTACGATAGAGCCAATGATTAACGCGGGTCGACCCGAGACCCGACTGCTGTCCGATGGATGGACAGTGGTCACCAAAGATCATTCCCTAAGCGCCCAATGGGAGCATACTCTTGCTGTAACCGACAATGGCGTCGAGATCCTAACGGCATCCAAGCCATAAGCTTTAACCGTGCGTATCGTTCGGGAAAAGATTTTTCGTCCCGATTCCCTTTTTGAATCCGCACAGGGCAGTTCTGGGTTACTTGAACTCTTTAAGAATGCTCTAAAACGGGGCCGGGCGGCGCTCGCCGAATCTTATGCCGCTGGCGCCGCCGCCGAAGACATACTTCAGGCTCACAGTTGGCTTGTCGATAGACTTTTACAGCATGCCTGGGATGATCTCCCCAATCCCGACGCTGACAAGAGCGCAATGGAATTGATAGCGGTCGGCGGCTACGGGCGAGCCGAGTTACACCCTTATTCTGATATCGACCTGCTATTTCTACTTAACGGTCAAGCGACTGGTGAACAGGGTGCGTTCATTGGGGCTTTTATCCGATTTCTATGGGATATGGGACTTGAAGTCGGCCACAGCACCCGGACTCTTAAAGAATGCGCTCAGCAAGGGGCATCTGACATTACCATTGTGACCAACCTGATGGAGGCCCGTCTGCTGATCGGAGATGGGCGATTGCTTGAGAGGTTAAAAAAGAAAATTCAGACAAACAAGATGTGGTCCGCCCGCAAGTTTTTCGCAGCAAAATTGCGCGAACAGATTGTACGCCACGCCCGCTACGGCGACACCGCTTATAACCTTGAACCGCACCTTAAGGAAGGGCCCGGAGGACTGCGTGATATTCAAACTATTCAGTGGGTCGCGCAACGTTATTTCGGCACCCCTGATCTTCGGGAGCTTAAAACCGAAGACTTTTTAACCGAAGGCGAAATGAACACCCTCCTTAAGGGCCGTGATTTTCTATGGCAACTCAGAAACGCTCTACATTTTCTAACTGGCCGCTGCGAGGATCGATTGTTGTTTGATTACCAGCACGAAATTGCTCGCCAGTTTCGCTACAAGGACTCAGCGCAACTCGCCGTTGAGAAATTGATGAAACGCTTTTACCGCACGATCAAAGAATTGCGGGTGCTGAACGAAATCCTGCTACAGCATTTTGAAGAAGCTATTCTGCACCCAGGCAAAAAGAATACCGTGCGAATTAACCGCCGTTTTCGCGCCGTTGACGGAATGCTTGAGGCTGTCGGCCCTCATGTCTTTGCGCGACAGCCATTCGCTCTGATGGAGGCGTTTCTACTGTTGTCCCAGGACTCACGACTGCGTGGAATTCGCGGAAACACCGTTCGTTTGATTCGCGGCAGTGGTCACCTGGTAGATGCTGATTTCCGGCGCGACATCCGTTGCCGATCGTTATTTATGGAGATAATCAAAGCAGCATCTGGGCAAACTCGAACGCTTCGGCAAATGAATGCGTATGGAATTCTCGGAGCGTATATCCCGGCTTTTGGTCGCGTGGTCGGGCAGATGCAGCACGACTTGTTCCACGTCTACACAGTGGATGCGCACCTTTTGTTCGTACTTCGAAATCTCAGGCGCATGAATATTTCAGAACATAATGCCGAATTACCCCTATGCAGCGAACTTATGCAGGGCCTATTTAAAAAGCACCGCCTGTATCTCGCCGCCTTGTTTCACGATATCGCCAAAGGTCGTGGAGGTGACCACTCTACTCTGGGAGAGCGCGATGCGTTACGCTTTTGTAAGTCGCACGATCTTAGCGACTATGATGGTCATTTTGTGGCCTGGCTGGTGCGCAACCATCTTTTGATGTCCTGGGTTGCACAGCGAGAAGATATTTCTGACCCCGAAGTAATCGATCGCTTTGCCAACCAGGTTGGCGATCAGGAGCGCTTGGATAACCTCTATTTACTTACAGTCGCCGATATTCGTGGGACCAGTCCAAAAGTCTGGAATGATTGGAAAGGAAAGCTTCTTGGTGATCTTTACAACGAAACCACCCGAGCGCTACGGCGAGGTAAGGGTGCGCCCATTCAGGTTGAAGAAAAACTGCGAGATCTGAAGGTAGAGGCCTTACAGCTCCTCGACCCCACTCAGTTGGATGCGGCAGGCGACCTTTGGGGCCTATTTGACCAGGACTATTTCTTGCGCAACCCGCCTGATGTCATCGCCTGGCATGCTACCCAACTTCTAGAACGACACGCAGGGGAACTACCACTGATCGCCGCTCGCAAGGACAACGATTCTGGTGCCGTTCGATTCTTCGTGTGCGCTCCAGATTCAGAAAAACTTCTGTGTGATGTCACGGCGGGTTTTGACAGGCTAAATATGAATATCGTTGACGCTCGGGTTCATCGAATGCGGTCTAACCTGGTGATTATGGTGTTTGTTGTCCTCCCAGGTCCGCAGGGCACCCCATCAGCCACAGACCTGGAAGCCGCGGCGAAACGTTTACGTCATGAAGTTCTTGAGCCTCAAATAAAACCACCAGGACACCCAGTACACATCCCCAGGACCTTGAAATATTTCCCAATAGAGACCACCGTGCGCTTTTCAAACTCCGAAAACGCGGATGCCACTATTATGGAAGTCACCGCTCAGGACCGACCGGGGCTTTTGCTGCAGGTGGCAAACGCCCTGCTCGCCTTCAAAATACGCCTGGTCACTGCCAAAGTCAGCACTTTTGGAGAGCGCGCAGAAGATGTTTTCTTTATTACCGATCGCGATGGTCAACCCGTAACCGACGCGGGTCAACATCTTTGTATCAGCGAGATGATTCGCACTGCTATACCTGCATCAAATCCACCCCCCTCAACGGGCTAAACCGGAACTAATCCTCATGAAAGACATACAAACTGCGATTGAAACCGCATTCGAACAGCGCAACGACCTATCGAAGGTAGCTAATTCCGAACTCCTCCACGCTGTCGATGAGGCAATTATTCAGCTGGATTCAGGAATGCTGCGTGTAGCCGAACAGATTGACAATCGCTGGGTTGTCTGCGAATGGTTAAAAAAGGCCGTCCTGCTGTCTTTTGTGTTGCACAGTAATGAGGTTATCGAGGGAGGGGATACTCGTTATTTTGATAAGGTCCCAGGAAAATTCGATCGTTTTACTGGCGAAGACTTTGAGGCTGGTGGATATCGGGTCGTCCCCCCTGCCATGGTCCGACGCGGGGCCTACCTCGGTCGTGGCGTGGTGTTAATGCCGAGTTATGTCAACATTGGCGCCTACGTTGGCGACGGCACTATGGTCGATACCTGGGCAACCGTAGGGTCTTGTGCCCAAATTGGTAAAAACGTTCACTTGTCAGGGGGTGTTGGCATTGGTGGCGTACTGGAACCCCTGCAAGCCTCCCCAACGATCATTGAGGACAACTGCTTCATTGGCGCACGCAGCGAGGTCGTCGAAGGTGTTGTTGTTGAGCGGGGCTCGGTAATTTCGATGGGTGTTTACCTAGGCCAGAGCACCCGCATCCTTGATCGCGCAACTGGAAAAATCACTTACGGCCGAATCCCTGCCGGCTCGGTGGTGGTATCCGGTTCGCTGCCGGCGGCTGACGGATCTCATTCGCTGTATTGCGCGGTAATAGTGAAGCAGGTAGACGAAAAAACCCGGGCTAAGGTCGGCATTAACGAGTTATTGCGAGATCTCTAGATTCTGAGGGGCTATGACCCGTTAGTTTTTACTATTGGCAAAATACAGCAGCTTGAAGATCAGCTCTCGTTCAGTTGCTCGAACAACTCGGCTGCCGAATTGATTTTAATAACATTCAGCCCCTCAGGGCTGTCTTTAATCCGGTTTCCCTGTGGAATGAATGCTCTTGAAAATCCTAGTTTCGCGGCTTCACGCAATCGATCCTCACCCCGCGTCACAGGGCGAACTTCGCCTGAAAGGCCCAATTCGCCAAAAAAAGCCGTCTGCCGCCCAAGCACTTTATCTATTAAGCTGGAGATTACTGCCGCACTGATCGCCAGATCGGCCGCAGTTTCAGTAATTCTGACACCGCCCGCAACGTTAACGAATATATCCTGATCAGACAAGGAAAGCCCTGCGTGCCGATGCAAAATTGCAAGCAGCATCCCCAGACGGTTAGCGTCAAATCCAACACACAGTCGTCGTGGGTTCCCAAGCGTGCTCGGATCAACCAGTGCCTGAACCTCCACCAGAAGCGGACGAGTCCCTTCCTGGCTGACCAATACAGCGCTTCCTGGTGCGTCAATCTCACCACGAGACAGAAACATCGCCGACGGATTGTTCACCGGCTTCAGCCCCGCCTGGGTCATTGCGAACACCCCGATTTCATTGACCGCGCCAAAACGATTCTTAAAAGCTCGAACCAGGCGGTAACGACTTGCCGTATCCCCTTCGAAATACAATACCGTATCTACCAGATGCTCAAGGACTTTCGGACCCGCAAGGGCCCCCTCCTTGGTCACATGGCCGATCAATAAAACAGCGCTGCCTGTGGTTTTAGCGAATTCGATTAAGCGATCGGCACATTCACGAATTTGCCCAACACTCCCGGGCGCTGATTCGAGCTCATCACTAGCAAGTGTCTGGATAGAATCTATGACCAAGAAACGAATGGCACCCGAAACAGCGGCATCAAGCACCGCGCCGAGACGGTTTGTCGACAGAGCCTGAATCTGGGAATCCTCAAGTCCTAAACGTCGGCTACGCAACGCCAATTGCTCCAAAGACTCTTCCCCGCTGGCATACAAGGTAGGTTGATCTTGCGACAAACCGGCGAGCATTTGTAACGCAAGTGTGCTCTTACCTATCCCCGGCTCTCCACCCAGCAGTATCACGGACCCTGGAACGATACCTCCACCCAGCACTCGATCAAGCTCTCCTAATCCAGTGAGGTGGCGAGTGCTCGCTTGCGCACCCACCTGAGACAAAAACTGGGGGGCGGTCTTGAGATTTTTCCCGAGTTTCGAGCGAGTCGTCACGACGGCCTGCTCCGCTAACGTGTTCCATTGCATGCAGTTAGCGCATTGCCCGGTCCATTTCCCAAACCCCTGGCCGCAACTGGCACAGACATAGCGGGTTAAGATTCCAGATCGTGGCATCAGATCACTTCATTACTCGGCTTAGTGTATGTCTTGATAAATATGAAAATAGTCGCTCGAGCAAGTATGGCCAGCAAAGGGTCGGAGCAATAGTGTCACAGCAGAATAGGCGCTAACCAGTGAATCGGCACGCATCCGAGCACATCGTTTGATCAATACCCAGAATTCTCAAACGTCGGCGTATAGTTTTCGAATCGAGTGTATTCGCCCAAAAAAGTAAGGCGCACTGTTCCTATTGGCCCGTTGCGTTGCTTGGCTACGATGATCTCAGCCGTGCCTTTCTCAGGGCTGTCTTCGTTATATACCTCGTCTCTATAAATAAACAAAATCACGTCTGCATCTTGCTCGATCGCACCGGATTCTCGAAGATCAGACATGATGGGGCGCTTGTTGGGACGTTGTTCAAGCCCCCGGTTAAGCTGAGACAGAACCACTACTGGGACCCGAGCTTCTCTTGCAATGATCTTGAGTGCCCGGGTGATATTCGCCACCTCAACCGCACGGTTCTCGGTGCTCTGGCCAGTCTGCATTAACTGAAGATAATCAACAACTACCACACCCAACTGCCCATGCTCACGAATCAACCGGCGAAGCCGAGTGCGCAAGTCCATAGGCGTCAGTGCCGGGGTATCGTCAATAAAAATTGGCGACTCATCAAGTAAGCCAACCGCAGAGGTCAAACGTGGCCAGTCCTCTTGGCTAAGCTGACCGGTTCTGACTCGGTGGGCGTTGATTCGCCCCAGTGAGGCTAACATCCGCATCGCCAACTGCTGTCCGGGCATCTCCATACTGAAGACAGCGACGGGAAGCTTACTTCCGACGGCAGCATTTTCTGCAATATTCATCGCGAGGCTGGTTTTTCCCATCGATGGGCGGCCAGCCACCACAACGAGGTCTGCAGGCTGAAATCCGGAAGTCAGGTTATCCAGGTCTTTGAACCCACTTGCTACACCGGTGATCGGCTGTTTGGACTCATAGAGTTCTTCAATCCGGTCTACCGCCTGAGTCAACAGGCCTTGAATTGGCTGAAATGCCCCCGATTGGCGTCGGTCAGAATCAGATATATCAAAAACCAGTTTTTCCGCGAAGTCGATTAGTGAAGCTGTGTCGACTCCATCTGGATAATAGGCCTTTTCTGTGATCTCAGCCGCTGCATTGATCAACGATCGTAGTACAGATCTCTCTTTAACGATCCGGGCATAGGCAGTGACATTGGCCGTTCCTGGTGTACGGTTCGCCAGTTCACCCAAGTATGCCAGGCCTCCCGCCTTCTCAAGAGTCCCGTTATTCTTTAGCCATTCAGACGCCGTAACGATATCGACGGCGTCACCACTCTCGTTCAACGAACGGATCGCTGTAAAGATCTCCCGATGGGATCGCGTGTAAAAATCTTCGGTTGCGACCGCCTCGGCCACCTCGTCCCAACGTCTGGCATCGACCAGCAGGCCGCCGAGTACCGACTGCTCGGCCTCAAGCGCCTGAGGCGGGATGCGTGCCTCCAAACTCGTGGGTTTTCTACTAAGTTCGGACTGAGGCATAAACTGTGTTGCCGTTTGTCATAGGTGACGATTATGCCTACAGAATAACTATTGTAGACAACGGCTCCGGGCTTTAACAGCTGCCAAGGGCTATGAACCTAAAAAGAAAGGTCAGTGGTTCAGTTGGGCGAATTGACGCCCGCTTGTTTTTACTCTGGAGTGCTATTCTCGAGGTCGACGTCCGATACTTTAGCCTCTGATTCAGGTAGAGCCTGTACTGAAGCCTCTGCTTCGACTAAGACCACCAGATTACTCTGGATTTCTGGGTGGAGTATTACCGAGACCTGATGCTCTCCCGTGGTCTTGATCGGGCCCTCGGGCATATCAATTTCTGAACGTTGAATTGCGATGTCTGCCGCCTGAAGCAATTCGGCGATATCGGTCGAACTGACTGAGCCAAAAAGCCTCCCTTCCTCACTGGCAAGCCGAGACACGGTAACCCTATCTGGCAGCAATGCAGCCTTGGCCTGAGCTGTTTCGAGGCGTGTCGAATCCATTTTTGCCAATTCTCGGCGTCGGGTTTCTACTTTGTCACGAGCTTCGCCGGTAGCAGGAACTGCCTTCCCTTGAGGGATCAGGTAATTTCGCCCATATCCCGACTTCACGTTTACCAAATCACCCAGATCGCCCAAATTCTGGATTTTTTCAAGCAGTATTAATTCCATCTGCCTGCCCCTCAGTGTTGATCTGTATACGGTAATAGCGCTAAAAACCGAGCGCGCTTGATTGCCGTTGCTAGTTGCCGCTGATAACGGGCCTTGGTGCCGGTATTACGGCTGGGCATAATCTTGCCGGTCTCAGTGATAAGCGCTTTAAGAGATTCGAGATCCTTGTAATCCACCTCTTTGATCCCTAGCGCGGTAAACCGGCAATACTTGCGTCTTTTATTAAACCTGTTCATCACACTTGGTCCTCTTTAGGCTCATCAACAACAGGCGGGTCGTCAGGCTGATCAATAACAGGTGGATCATCTTCCAAAATCTTAGGGGTTTCTGCGGAATCGGCCTCGACTCGCACGAGGTCCGGGCCGTCAGCCTCTGTGGGCTCTACCTGTGCTACTGGCTCGACTGGCTGTGCTACTGGCTCGACTGGGCTGCTCTGGGTTTCCGGGGTGACATCAGCAGGCTTTTGTTCACTATCAACTGCGCCTGCTCCAGCCTCAACTACCAGTGCCGAGGCCTCAGTAATAGCCTCTTTTCGGCGGATCACAAGGTTACGGATGACGGCATCGCTGAACTTGAACATATTCGCCATTTCGTCCATCGTTGGCTGATCTATTTCAATGTTCATCAAAACATAATGAGCCTTATGCACTTTGCCGATGGTATAAGCAAGTGGACGCCGGCCCCAATCCTCACAACGATGAATCTGGCCACCATTGCCTTCGATGAGGCCGCGATATTTTTCGACCATCGCGGGCACCTGCTCGCTCTGGTCTGGATGCACAAGGAACACGACTTCGTAGTGTCGCATGAGTATTCTCCCTTCGGGTTGGAGCCTCCCAATATTTCGCGGTGAGGCAAGGAGGGCGCGTTTTTAGCGCTGAAGGCGCGTGATTCTAGCCGCCAAAGGCCGATCAGGCAAGCCGGATTAGACTCGGATCCAGGCCGAACGACCTAATTTACCCGATTTTTGATCAATTCATCTACCACCGCTGGCTCTGCCAGAGTCGATGTATCACCAAGATTTTCCAGCTCATTCGCGGCTATTTTGCGCAGAATACGGCGCATGATCTTTCCCGATCGGGTTTTAGGTAAACCCGGCGCCCATTGGATGATGTCCGGGCTTGCGATGGGGCCGATCTCCTTTCGTACTTGTGCTATGAGCCCTCGGCGAAGCTCCTCACTCGGCGTTACTCCGGCCATAGGGGTGACATACGCGTAAATCCCTTGCCCCTTGATCTCATGAGGGTATCCGACAACAGCAGCTTCTGCGATCTGCTCATGTGAAACCAGGGCACTTTCTACCTCGGCGGTTCCCATGCGGTGTCCAGATACGTTGATCACGTCGTCCACGCGGCCGGTGATCCAATAATAGCCATCGTCATCGCGGCGGGCCCCATCACCGGTAGTGTAATAACCCGGGTACTGTGAAAAGTAAGTCTGAATAAACCGTTCGTGATCGCCGAAGATCGTGCGCATCTGTCCAGGCCAGGAGCCCGTGATCACCAGGTTGCCCTCGGCCGCGCCTTCAAGAACCTGGCCGTCGCCGTTCAACAAGGCAGGTTCGATTCCGAAAAATGGCCGTGTGGCCGATCCCGGTTTAAGGTCAGTTGCCCCGGGCAGCGGGGTAATCAAAATTCCACCAGTTTCTGTTTGAAACCATGTATCCATAACGGAACAACGTCCATCACCAACCGTATTGAAATACCACTCCCATGCCTCTGGATTAATCGGCTCTCCTACTGTTCCCAACAGTTTGAGACTGCTACGGCAAGTTGACTCGACCAGTCGATTACCTTGTGCCATTAACGCGCGGATCGCAGTGGGCGCGGTGTAAAAGATATTCACTTGGTGTTTATCTACCACTTGCCAGAAACGCGAGGCATCCGGGTAGGTGGGCACCCCCTCAAACATCAACGTTATCGCTCCATTAGCCAGGGGTCCATAGACAATATAGCTGTGTCCAGTGATCCAGCCGATGTCAGCAGCGCACCAGTAGATATCGCCATCATGATAGTCAAACACATAACGATGGGTCATCGCGGTATACAGTTGATACCCGCCGCAGGTATGTAAAACTCCTTTTGGCTTCCCGGTAGAACCGGATGTATACAATATAAAAAGTGGATCCTCGGCGCCCATTGGCTCCGGATCACAATCAGGCGATGCAGCCGCTATAGCTTCGTCATACCAAACATCACGGCTGGCACTGGCAGGCACATCACTGCCTGTCCGCCGCACCACAATAGTCGTGTGGACATTTGGACACCCGGCAAGGGCTGTTTCCACATTGGCCTTTAAGGGTACCGCCTTTCCGCCTCGTGGCCCTTCGTCCGCAGTAACTACCACCCGGCAGTCAGAATCCAGAATTCGATCCCGTAGCGCATCCGGCGAGAATCCGCCAAAAACGACCGAGTGAATGGCGCCAATACGCGCACAGGCTAACATCGCCACCGCGGCTTCTGGAATCATAGGCATGTAAATGGAAACACAATCGCCCTTACTGACACCGCGGTCCTTAAGAACATTTGAAAATCGGCAGACCTGATCATGCAGTTGTCGGTAAGTCAACTTCTTATCGTCGGTCGGATCGTCACCTTCCCAGATTATTGCCACTTGGTCGGATCGGGTTTCGAGGTGCCGATCAATACAGTTATAGGAAACGTTTAGGGTCGCCCCTTCGAACCATCGGATTTTCCCGGTGTGATAGTCGCAATTGCTTACCGTATGCCAGGGACTAAACCAACTGACAAATTTCTCAGCTTGATCCGCCCAGAAACTATCCGGGTCCGCGATTGATTGCTGATACATATGCCGATACTGCTCTTCATTGATATGGGCACCTTGCGCAAAGTTTGAATTAACTTTGTGAATAACACTGTCACTCATCTGACGCTCCTTTGCTTTGATCAATTGACATTCACTCTCTCCCTTCTTCGCGTATTTTAAACCAATGGATGCTTGAAGCTAGAAAGTAGAATCAAAGGCCCGCGGGGCTGTCCTATCAGGATATTTCAGCCCGATTCATTGTCGCCAGGCGAATCCACTGAATTCCAGACACTGCCGGCACCCAACAGTTCAACCCATTTGCGATGTGCAACTAACTCCTCATCCGAGGCGGGAATTATCGCAAAATTCCGCCCGACGTTACTGTCAGCCCTGTCCAATTGTCGATTCACCCCGATCTGGCCCGAAACCCCCTCTAGCTGCAGATTGGTTTGTCCACCGGTCATCGCCAAGTAAACATCCGCCAGAATTTCAGCATCAAGTAGTGCCCCGTGAAGAGTTCGGCCGGAGTTATCTACCCCATAACGGCGGCATAAGGCATCTAGACTGTTGCGTTGGCCTGGGTGAAGTTCGCGGGCTAACTTCAGGGTGTCTGTTACCGTACAAAAGTCCTCAAGCCTGCGCGGATCGCCCGCCAACTCGAGCTCATTATTAAGAAAACCTAAGTCAAACGGGGCATTATGAATAACCAACTCTGCGTCGGTCACAAACTCGACAAACGATTCCAGGATATCTTTGAACAATGGTTTATCGGCGAGAAAGGATTCTGTGATTCCATGGACTTCCAGAGCGCCAGCATCGATGCTGCGCTCAGGGTTAAGGTAAGAATGAAATTGCTCATCATTGTGCTTTCGATTTAAAATAACTACGCCGCCCACTTCGATCACCCGATGGCCGGCCGTTGCATCAAGTCCTGTCGTCTCAGTATCCAAAACAACCAATCGTGTAGTCAATTTTTCTCCCCATCCTTTAAATATTCATCTATCGCCAGATTTGCCAGAGCATCCGCACGTTCGTTTTGTGGATGTCCACTATGACCCCGGACCCAGTGCCAACTGACCGATCGCGCCTGCCTTGCATTATCTAATGCCTCCCACAAGTCTCGATTTTTGACGGCTTTGTGCGAGGCTGTACGCCAGCCATTTCGCTTCCAATTAGTCATCCAGTTGGTAATGCCGTTACGAACATACTGCGAGTCTGTATAGACCGCAACCAGTTGGCTAGTCCCTACCGCTTCAAGACCCTCTATTGCCGCTTTAAGTTCCATACGGTTGTTGGTTGTGGCAGGTTCAACTCCCAAAAGCTCTGTTTGAGACGATTCACCAATAATGAGTACACCCCAGCCCCCTATTCCGGGGTTTCCGCGACAGGCGCCGTCGGTATAGATGCGAATCTCTCCTTCATCTGCGTTTTCCATTTTCACAAACCTTTCTCTCCTATCTTAGTTTGACGAGGAATTGTATTTGCCATCACATCGATCCCGAAAGGCCGATGCCTCGCCATTTTTACCTTGGTACCGGCGAGTCCCAGTCGCTTTTTACGGGCGACGAGCAAGTAGATCCCACCGAGAAGCGGCCACCAGCGATCTCCGGCCTTTTCGAGAAAGTCGGTTTTCCGAAGCAGTTCCGTCGCGCTAACGGGAAGCTGATAGAACATCATCTTACCGCCTAGTATTTCCAAACCCAGCAGGCGCATCCAGTCCTGGACTCTTGCAGGAGACAGGAAATCGCCGCTCCAGGGCGACGGCCTTGGGTGAGGAGTTACAGCCCGCCTCAGACCCCACAGGCTCCACCGATTAAAACCACAAACGACGAGGATCCCCTCTGCCGCCAGAATCAAGCTCGCCTCACGCAGGGCCACATGCGGTTCATTCGCAAAATCCAGCGTGTGAGGGAGGACAAGCAATTCGATAGAACGCGCACTAAATGGAAGTGCCTCGCTTGCGGTAGTGACGACGTGTTGAGGATTCGACATGCCGACGCTCGGAGAATAAATGGCCAGCCCAATGTCTACCTTTGAAAGAAAATCTTCTGGGCCGGGTCCAAGTTGCAGCCCTGTCGGGTAGTAGGTGCGTGGTATTAATTCAGAACTTTTTTCAACGGCAGACCGTGAAACAGCCTTTCCAAGAGGTCCATCAAACCAGGCATTGAGCCCGACGTGGCTGGCTAAGGCCTCGGCTCCGACCAAACCTGATCCCGTCCAGTTTTTCCGTGGCAGCATTAACCTACGCTGCTCAAGACGCGCGAGAGATACGCAATTCCAGGGAACCTCGCTCACCGGGGCCATAGGTACGCAGACCGGCCGGGCAACTTCTCAGATTGTCAAACATCCTCACCACCTGCCACCCTTTCGGATTCGGCTAGAGCAAGAATCAGATCTGCCCAGGCCTTGGCTTTGGATTGTGGCGAACGCAAAAGATATGCCGGGTGATACGTAACCACCAATGGGATGTCATAGGCAGGATACCGGTGGATCCGCCCTCGAAGTTGGCCTATAGTCTGATCAGTGCGAAGTAGCGCCTGAGCGGCAAATCGCCCCATTGCAAGAATAATTTTAGGTTGAATAAACTTGACCTGTTGATGCAGGAATGACTCACACGCACTCACCTCTTCGCCAAACGGGTCCCGGTTATCAGGCGGTCGACACTTAAGAACGTTTGCAACAAAAACGTCATTGCGCGCGAGGCCTATACTGAATAACATTCGATTCAGTAATTGACCGGCGCGCCCTACAAATGGCAACCCCTGCCGGTCCTCCTCAGCGCCTGGCGCTTCACCGACCAACAACCAGTTTGCTTTAGGATTTCCTTCGCCGAAAACCGTTGTTTTCCGGGTGGTATGTAGGTTGCATCTCGTGCAATTACGTACTTGTTGCTGTAATGAGGTCCAACCCGAAGGTGACACCTTTCCTGGAGACTCTAGATCATTCGAGGCAGGTTCAACATACTGATCGATAACTCGCGTATCAGTGATCAGGGTCCATGGTATCAATCCCATCTCACGAAGATACTGGGACCGACTCCTCATCGGTCTGATACCTTAAACGGTATCGCCACTTTGCGGATTAAAACGTTGGGGGCTCAACTGCAACTTATTGAGGGCGTTGACATACGCCTTCACCGACGCAACAACGATATCGGTATCGGTACCTTGCCCGTTAACGATACGCCCGTTTTCCTGCAACCGGACACTGACTTCGCCTTGTGAATCGGATCCTGCTGTAATGGCATTAACGGAATAAAGTAGAAGTGCTCGATCTCCAGGCACAATGTCGTCAACTGCCCTAAACGACGCATCCACCAGACCATCGCCGGTTGTTTTGGCTGTCTCTTCAGAGCCGGCCTTCTCAAGGGTCAATTCAGCGACCGGAGCATCACCCGTCTTAGAAACGGTTTTTAATGAAACAAATCGTAGCATTTCGTCGCGGTGTGAAGCAGCGCTGTCACCGACTAACGCTTGAAGATCATCATCAAAAATCTCATGTTTTTTATCGGCCAACTCTTTGAAACGATCGAACGCCTGATTCAATTCCGCCTCGCTCGAGAACTCGATGTCCAAAGCAACCATACGTTCCCTAAATGCATTTCGACCGGAATGTTTTCCAAGCACAATCTGATTGGCGCTCCAGCCGACGTCCTCGGCACGCATGATCTCGTAGGTGTCACGCTGTTTCAGCACGCCATCTTGATGTATCCCCGCCTCGTGAGCGAATGCGTTAGCACCAACAATCGCCTTGTTTGGTTGCACCGGGAAACCTGTGATACTGGACACCAGACGACTGGCAGCAAGGATGTGGGTGGTATCGAGCCTGCTGTCACAGGGGAAAAAATCCTGACGGGTGCGTACGGCCATTACGATTTCCTCAAGCGACGCGTTCCCGGCGCGCTCACCGAGCCCATTGATCGTACATTCAACCTGTCGCGCCCCGACCTTAACCGCAGCCAATGAATTCGCAACCGCGACACCGAGATCGTTATGACAGTGTACCGAAAACACTACCTTATCAGCGTTCGGAATACGGTTCATCAATCTTGCGAACATCTCGCCGAACTGCTCAGGCATGGTGTAGCCGACTGTGTCGGGGACATTTACGGTGGTCGCACCGGCATCGATCACGGCCTCAAAAATTCGGCAAAGAAAATCTTCATCCGATCGACCAGCATCTTCTGCTGAAAACTCGACATCATCAGTGCTGGCTCGGGCCTGCTTAACAGCCGCTACGGCTTTTTCCAGTACATCTTCAGGGGACATCCGTAGCTTGGCCTTCATGTGAATGGGAGAGGTCGCGATGAAGGTATGAATCCGTGAAGCGCGGGCCCCACGGATCGCCTCAGCGGCGCGAGAGACATCGCCTGGATTTGCTCGAGCCAGGGCACAAACACGGCTATCGTCTATCTGGCCAGCAACCTCTCGAACGGCTTCGAAATCGCCCACGCTGGCGGCAGGGAACCCGGCTTCTATCACGTCAACCCCCAGTTTCTCCAAAACGCGTGCGATACGCACCTTTTCATCCAAGGTCATCGAAGCGCCCGGGCTTTGCTCCCCGTCTCGCAAGGTGGTGTCAAAAATAATTAAATGGCTACTCATACTAAACTCTCCAAAGCGGGTAGTGTGTTTCAATCTGAAACAACGCCGGATAACCGGGAATCATCGCCATTCGCTTTGGCAGCGGCGGCTCTGATGGTGCGGTGTGATAAATAGTCGAGAAGTCAGTGCGCCAAACGGCGCAGCAGAATCTGAAGAGCGTGGCTGGTCAGCAGTCGCGCGGCACGTCGCAGCCGCCCTATGATTGGTGCAAAGATTCGAGGGGAAATACGCGGTTGCATCGTGCCAGTATACCGCGTCCCCCTTTTAGGGCAAAGTCTCAAAAGCAACAGGCCCTGCTCAGCCGTTAATCCAACCGCCTCATGCTAATTAGACATCTTGTTGCGGGCCGACCCTGCGGCCGCATCGTACGTCTGGGGCTCATCGTTTGACGGCGCAAAAACTTTTTCGCCCTTGCGATATTTTAGAACCCAAGTCACGATTCCCGAAAGCGCGTAGGCGCTAAATGCCAAAAAAAGAACCCGCGGCGGATCAAACGAGATTAAAACGAACACCAGTACTAATACCAAAACCGCCATAAACGGGACCCGGTGTTTGAGGTCCAGATCTTTGAAACTCCGATAAGGCAAACTGCTAACCATAGCCAAGGAAAGTAAAAACATAGCCGCCAACCCAGAAGTTGTGTACAAGCCTCCGGAAAGTTGGTAACTATCTGCAACCCAGACACTGGCAGCTAGAAGAACCGCGGCTGCAGGACACGGCAAGCCGTGAAAATATCGTTTACTCGAAATTTCCTGAGTGTTGAAGCGCGCCAGTCTCAGCGCGGTAGTTGCGACATAAATAAATGCTGTCAACCACCCGATTTTTCCAAGATCTTTCAGTCCCCACTCAAAAAGGATCAAGGCCGGAGCCAACCCAAAAGCGACCAGATCTACCAGCGAGTCATACTCTTTGCCGAAATCACTTACGGTATTGGTCATCCGTGCGACACGGCCATCCAACGAATCAAGCACTGCAGCGATAATCACTGCAATCGCGGCATTCTCAAAGTTGCCAACCGTTGACTGAATAATGGCGTAAAAAGCCGCCAATAGGCTCGCTGTCGTAAAAAGATTCGGCAGTATATAAATCCCCTTTGGGGGTTTATCTGTCGATTCAAGGGACGCGACCTTTCGAAAATTACTCATGGCTTATCGAGCACAGGTAGGTAGGCAATGATATCACTGTCCGACAAGACCCATTTACCGAAACTAGCCGCCACACGACTTTATGGGGGGCAGGTACACGTCGACCCGCGAGCCAAACCTTATAAATCCAAATCGTTGGCCATGTTGAACTGGGTCACCAACTTCCACGTAAGTCAGTGTCCGCCGTGCGGCCAAACCAGCAATCTAAACACAACTGACATAAAAACATTATCCGTGTGGATACTGATCGCGCAGCGTTTGTTTTCCTGGGAGGCCTTATCCAACTCGGCATTAAAGAACCATCCGGGATGATACTGGCGCTGGGTTATATCGCCGCTCACCGGAATAAGGTTTGAATGAACAGAAAATATATTCATGAAGATGCTGATTTGTATTGCCTTGGCGCCGCTAAACGGATCTTCGCCGGGTCCAGTCCAATGCTTACGACCCGGCCATGGGCGGGGGCAACAACTATCCCGGTTTGCGTGGGGATGATGCGTTTGGGCTCTCGGAAAACTGAATAACCAGCGCGCAGACAAGCCACCAGGGAAATGCGCACCAAAGCCGCCAACGAATGCATTACCGCTGCGACTCCCGCGACGATCGCAATGCGGGTCCAGCCCTCTCGAGCAATCACAGCCTAACCCACCTCGAGGCGGCACCAGCCGTTAGTGCCCCAAGTTGCGTAACTCAGTTGCGCTCCTTGTCAACCAGCTTACCTTTTTGAATCCACGGCATCATGTCGCGCAGGCTTGCACCAACCGCCTCTATCTGATGAGTTTGGCCCTGCTCTCGCAGCTCGCTAAATCGTTTGCTGCCAGAGCGGCTCTCTGCCATCCACTCACGGGCGAATTTGCCGGACTGTATTTCGTCAAGGATGATTTTCATTTCGGCCTTAACTTGTGAAGTGATAACGCGAGGCCCCCGAGTGACGTCACCAAATTCTGCGGTATTGGAGATGGAGTAGCGCATATTTGCAATCCCGCCTTCGTAGATGAGATCGACGATCAATTTAGTCTCATGCAAGCATTCAAAATAGGCCATCTCCGGTGCGTATCCGGCCTCGACCAAGGTTTCAAATCCAGCTTGTATCAACGATGTTAAGCCGCCACACAAAACCGTCTGCTCCCCAAATAGATCAGTCTCAGTCTCTTCTTTATACGTCGTTTGGATAACCCCGGCACGCCCACCGCCAATGGCGCTGGCGTAGGACAGTGCTGTTTCGCGGGCTGTGCCACTTGGATCCTGCTCTACTGCGATCAGACAGGGCACACCGCCCCCTTCCGTGTAGGTTGATCGAACCAGGTGTCCAGGGCCTTTGGGTGCAATCATAATTACGTCAATTTCAGGGCTAGGTTCAATAAAACCAAAATGCACATTAAACCCATGGGCGAAGGCCAGAGCGGCGCCCGCCTTAAGATTGGGAGCAACAGACTCCGTATACAAATCTGCGGCCAGTTCGTCCGGTACCAGCATCATCACTATATCGGCCGATGCAACCGCCTCATGGACCGAAGTGACTTTCAAGCCAGTTTTCTCTGCCTTACTCCGGGAACTTGAGTCCTCGCGCAGACCTACAATCACTTCGACCCCGCTGTCGCGAAGATTGTTGGCGTGAGCATGTCCTTGGGAGCCATACCCGATCACGGCGACGGTCTTGCCGGTAATAATCTTCAGATCGGCATCGTTGTCATAAAAAACCTTCATTTTGACGCTTCCTCTCTATACGCTGACTTTCATAAATTAATGAATCCGCGGCCCTACAGACGCAAGGCACGATCACCTCTGGCAATTCCGGACACCCCACTGCGGACCACTTCGTAAACTTCTGCTGAAGGCAAGGCCGCTACAAACGCATTCAGCTTGTCACCCGGGCCGGTGAGTTCAATAGTGTAGGTTTCCTCATCGACGTCGATAATCCGGCCTCGGAATATATCCACTAGTCTTTTAATTTCCTCGCGGTCCGTGCCTTGGGCACGAACTTTCAGTAGCAACAGTTCGCGCTCAATATGTCGCCCCTCTGTAAGATCGAGCAAACGAACCACGTCAATTAATTTATTGAGCTGTTTTGTAATCTGCTCAATCACCTCATCAGAACCCCGGGTGACAATAGTCATCCGGGATAGTGACTCGTCCTCAGTTGGAGCAACCGTAAGCGACTCGATGTTATAACCTCGCGCCGAGAAGAGACCAGCGACCCTGGATAAGGCCCCAGGCTCGTTTTCTACCAATAAAGAGAGGATTCGTTTCATCGATCAGGCCAGTTCCCGCTCGGGGGGTTTCGAACCGTCCGGGCTCGGCTTTAATACCATTTCGTTATGTCCGGCGCCGGCAGCGATCATTGGGTACACGTTTTCGGTCTGGTCCGTTATAAAGTCGAGAAAGACCAGTTCATCCTTGGTGGCGATGGCTTCGCGCAGAGCGTCCTCAACATCTGCTGGATCCTCAATTTTAACGCCGACGTGCCCAAAGCTGGCAGCGAGGTCAACAAAATCTGGCAACGAGTCCATATATGAATGTGAGTAGCGCCGTTCGTAGAAAAACTCCTGCCATTGCCGAACCATACCCATATATCGATTATTCAAATTAACTATCTTGAGTGGCAGATCATACTGCTTGCAAGTGGATAACTCCTGGATGCACATCATGATGCTGGCCTCGCCGGTTACACAAGCTACAGTGGCCTCCGGATGAGCTAACTGGACACCAATGGCAGCAGGCAATCCAAAGCCCATAGTCCCAAGCCCACCAGAATTGATCCAGCGACGCGGGTTACTAAAACCATAGTACTGGGCGGCCCACATCTGATGCTGACCCACGTCCGAGGTAACAAACGCATCGCCACCTGTTATTTCGTGTAATTTTTGAACTACGAACTGAGGTTTGATCACTTCTGTGCTCGTTTCAAACCCGAGTGAGTCGCGGCTTTGCCACTGTTTAATCTGTTCCCACCATTTGCCAAGACTCTCGGCATCCGGCTGATCCGCGCTCCCTCGGATCGCGTTCACAAGCTGCTTTAGCACTACCGAGGCATCGCCCACGATAGGAATCTCTACCCGGACGTTCTTTCCAATCGATGCTGGGTCAATATCTATATGGATGATTCTGGCGTGCGGAGAAAAATTCTTAAGGTCTCCAGTCACTCGATCATCGAAACGAGCACCTACCGCGAGCATCACATCACACTCGTACATTGCCATGTTTGCTTCGTAGGTTCCGTGCATGCCAAGCATGCCCAAAAACTGAGGATGGTCCGATGTCAGCCCGCCCAGACCCATCAACGTATTTGTGCAGGGGTAGCCCAGCATATCGACCAGTGCTGTAAGTTCACTTGACGCACCGGAAAGAATGATACCGCCCCCAGAGTAGATTATCGGACGTTTGGCCGAAAGCAGCAGCTTAGCCGCACGCGAAATCTGCTTGGAATGCCCTTTTTTGACCGGGGCATAAGAGCGGATCTGTACGGTTTTCGGATAGAGATACTCGGTCTTATTCGCTGTGACATCCTTAGGGATATCGATAACCACTGGGCCAGGCCTACCTGAATTCGCAATGAAAAATGCTTTTTTCATCGTTGTTGCGAGATCCTTGACGTCGCGAACCAGATAATTATGCTTCACGCACGGTCGGGTGATTCCGAAAGTATCGACCTCCTGAAAGGCGTCATCCCCAATTAGACTAGTCGGCACCTGGGCAGTCAGGATGACCATTGGGATCGAATCCATATAGGCGGTAGCAATACCCGTTATGGTATTCGTGACGCCAGGGCCTGACGTGACCAACACGACACCAGGTTTTCCGGTGGCGCGAGCGTATCCATCCGCAGCGTGGGTTGCCCCCTGCTCGTGGCGAACCAGAATATGCCTAACCTCCTCTTGGGCGTAAAAGGCATCGTAGATGTGCAGTGCCGCGCCTCCGGGATAACCGAAAACAGTATCGACGCCTTCATCTTTCAGGCTTTGAACGACGATCTGAGCGCCGGTCAGTTCCATATATGAACCTCGGTAGAAGCGTGGGAGTTACTTAGTGGTTGGTAGAAATCAGAAACGAACCAACAACTTAAATTATAAACAGTTCGGTAGCATGCTGTAAATTTAATGCTGGCGCCATATTGTTGTCCCGTCCTCAAGGTCCTCAAGAACAATGCCCTGTTTTTCCAACTGCAAGCGGATCATATCCGCCTCCGTGTAGTCACCATCGCGCCGGGCCTGAACGCGTTGATCAATCAGACTGCCAACTCTAAGGTCAATATCCTCTTTGCTTTCACCCAAGTGGCCCGACAACCCAAGAAACTGGGCAGGCTCCTGATAAAGCAATCCCAGCGAACCGGCAAGTTCACGTAATTGGCTGATTCTGACCCCGGCACTGTCGCTATTGTTGGCATCCAGGTCCCGGTTGATCTCCCTTGCAGCATCAAAAAGGACGGCGATTGCGGCCGCAGTATTGAAATCGTCTTCAAGTGCCTCATCAAACCGCTCGCGGTAACGATCCTGGCACTCTTCGTCACACGCGCCATTCAGCCCTGCCCCTTTGTGAAGAACAAGATACAGCCGTTCCAGACCGGCCCGCGCCTGCGTCAAACCTTGTTCTGAAAAATTCAAAGGACTGCGATAATGACTTAGCAGGATCATGAAACGTATCACCTCTCCAGCGCGAGAGGGATCAGAATCCTGAGCAAGGATCTCGCGGATCGTAAAGAAATTTCCTGTTGACTTGGACATTTTTTCTTGGTCAATTTGAACGTATCCGTTATGCATCCAGGTGTTCACGAACTTGCAACCGGTTGCCCCTTCGCTTTGGGCGATTTCATTCTCATGATGTGGAAAACGTAAATCCATCCCACCACCGTGAATATCGAAGCTATCACCAAGGCAGCACGTTGACATCGCCGAACATTCGATGTGCCAGCCCGGCCGACCAACTCCCCAAGGCGACTGCCAGCTCGGCTCCCCCGGTTTGGCTGCTTTCCATAGGACAAAGTCAAGCGGGTCATCTTTTGCCTCGTCTTTTTCTACCCGGGCTCCCACCATCAGAGCATCGAGCGAACGACCTGACAAAGTGCCATACCCATCGAATCTACGCACACGAAAATACACATCCCCGTTTTTTGCCAGGTAGGCAAAACCCTTTTCTTCAAGGGTTTGAATCATATTCAGGATCTCTGCAATATATCCAGTGGCACGTGGCTCTTGGTCTGGACGGATCACATTCAAAAGATCCTCGTCCTCATGCATTGCTGCGATAAACCGCTCTGTTACCACATCGAAAGGCTCGCTCAACTCTGCCGCCCGGACGATAATCTTGTCATCGATATCAGTTATATTGCGTACATAGCGGACGTCAAATCCTTTCGCCCTGAGAACTCGAACCACCATATCAAAAATGACCAGAACCCTAGCGTGACCTAAGTGGCAATAATCATAGACCGTCATACCGCAGACATACATGCGCACCACCCCTGGGCTCAGTGGGGTAAAGACTTCTTTGGTTCGGGTCAGACTGTTATAAATACGCAACGGCATAACGAGAATCTTAAAGGGAAACGGGGGGTGAATGTTAACCAAAACGCTCCGGGCCGCCAACCGGGTAACCCACCTATTTGTAAAAAGCGTGTCCAGGTCAATTCGGAAGACTCGCCTTGATTCACCTTATTTCTGATTTACACTTAACGCCTGCCGACAACGCCCTGTTGGCGCGATTCCGCGCCTATCTCCGGCAACTCAATCCTGGCGATTCACTTTTTATTCTTGGAGATCTCTTTGAGTATTGGCTGGGCGATGACGCTTGTGGATATCTAGAACAAAATCAGGTAGAGCAGGCCCTGACTGAACTTGCTGATCAAGGCATCAGCACGAGTTTCATGAGAGGCAATCGTGACTTTCTTGTCGGTAACGATTTTGCTGAACGCTGCGGAATCACTCTGCTTGATGATGAGCATCTGCTGCAGCTTGGTGACCAGCCGATACTGTTAATGCACGGGGATAGCTTATGCACAGACGATCGCAGTCATCAGGCCTTTCGAAAAATGGTGCGAGACCGCGCCTGGCAGGAGGATTTTCTTTCCCGACCGCTAAGCACGCGCGATGAGATGGCCAAGGCTGTACGTTACCGCAGTGAATCAGGAAAAACCTTGAAGGCTTCGGCCATTATGGATGTCACTCAGAGCGCTGTTGATGAGGTTATGCGTTTGCATGGCGTTAAGTTACTCATTCACGGCCATACTCATCGACCTGCAGTTCACCAGTTTTCGTTACCCGGGTCTGCAAGCGTCCACCGCGTGGTCCTAGGTGATTGGGGTCGGGCTCCAAGCTTTATTCAACTTGATCAACACGCGCTTGAACTTGTGCACGCTGGCAAACGCGATCGTCTCGTGATTTAGTGGTAGACGCTGATCTCGGCAACATCAAGCGCTCCAGAGTCCGGGGAACGAGAAGCATCACCCCGCTCATCGGCCACACCGCGAAGAAATTCGTGAGTTACGTCTCCGGTGACGTATTTACCGTCGAAACAAGAAGCATCAACCTGCTCAATGTCGGGATTACCCTCTTTAATCGTTGCAACCAAGTCGTCCAGTTTTTGATAAATCAATCTATCCGCCCCAATGAAAACCCTGATTTCTTCCTCTGAACGTCCACTGGCCACTAGTTCGTCCGGTGCTGGCATGTCAATACCATAAACATTGGCATAACGTACCGGTGGAGCTGCTGAAGCAAAGTAGACCTTCGCAGCCCCAGCGTCACGGGCCATCTGAATGATTTGCTGGGAGGTTGTGCCGCGAACAATAGAATCATCGACTAGGAGCACGTTTTTCCCCCGGAATTCAAGATCAATTGCGTTTAGTTTCTGGCGTACTGATTTTTTCCTTTCTGCCTGGCCCGGCATAATAAAGGTTCGACCTATGTAACGATTCTTAATGAATCCTTCGCGATACTTAAGATTCAACGAGTTGGCGAGCTGAAGCGCGGAAGTACGACTGGTATCCGGGATAGGGATCACAACATCGATATCGTGATCTGGCCACGAGCGCCGGAGTTGCTCCGCGAGTTTCTCACCCATGCGAAGGCGGCTCTTGTACACGGCTACCTTATCGATAATTGAGTCAGGGCGTGCAAGATAAACATATTCAAAAAGGCACGGTGCAAGTTGTGGATGGGGCGCGCATATTTTTCGTTCAACCGTACCGTCGGTGCGAATGAACACTGCCTCACCAGGCGCAACATCGCCCACGTGATCGTACCCCGAAACATCCAAAGCAACACTTTCGGACGCGATCATGACAGATGGGCCTGCGCCCTGCTCACGGCTGCCGATAATCAGCGGGCGAATGCCATAAGGATCGCGGAAGGCGACCAAACCGTATCCGACAATCATTGCTACCACCGCATACGCCCCACGGCAACGCTCATACAGCCGCGTGACCGCGCGAAAAATATCATCGCTTTCAAGCCTCGTACGGCTTGGGCCAACAGATTCTTTTAGTTCGTGAGCAAAAACGTTAAGCAAAACCTCAGAGTCCGAGCCCGTGTTCAATTGGCGTAGATCATCGCGGAATAATTCATGGCTGAGTTCGCGAGCATTTACCAGATTCCCGTTATGCCCCAGCGCGATACCAAACGGGGAGTTAACGTAGAAAGGCTGGGCTTCGAACCGATTGGCGCTTCCAGCCGTGGGGTAACGAACATGCCCTAATCCGATATTACCTTCAAGCTGCACCATATGCCGTTCCTGAAACACATCGCGCACCAAACCGCTGTCTTTTCTCAGGAACACTCGACGGCCGTCGCAAGTCATTATGCCAGCAGCGTCTTGGCCCCGGTGCTGCACGACAGTCAGCGCATCGTAAATGAGCTGGTTGACCCGCTGGTGAGAGACGATCCCAACAATGCCGCACATAATTTTTTCGTTTTTTCCTTCGGCTAAAAGCTATTTAGTGGAATTACCAAAGATCAAAAGGGTCATTTACCCGGGTGTAACGTCTGAGCCATCAAGCGAGTGGCCAACTTTGGTCGAAAGCCAGTCAACGGCCGGCTCAAGGTACGGTACCAACACGGACTCATTGTACCAAGCCTGAGCCGCAGCTGGGGTGAATCGAGCCAGCAGGAGAAGAGCGGTGATCAATAGTAAGGCACGCAGCGCTCCAAATACTGCTCCCAACAGCCTATCCATACCCGTTAGTCCTGTAGCATGAAATGCACGACTGATCAGGCTTCCAGCGACCGACAACGCCAGCAAGACCCCAATAAAAACGGTGACCGCCCCGATGATATTTGCCAACTGGGAGTTTTCTAGCCAGGTCTCGAGCCAAGCCGCTACAAGATGGCTATACACATAAGCGAGCCACAGCGCCAAAACCCACGACACCAGGGATAGAATTTCGCGAATCAACCCTCGGAATAGGCCAATTCCAAGGGATAGGCAGGTTGCACCTACCAGCATGAGGTCCAATAACCCCGGGGAAGAAAACCCGCTTAACTCAGACATTAATGTCAGTGGCTAGAAGAGTTGCAAGCAGTAACGCACGACTCATGGAGTTCTCACAACAAATGCTTGCTCCCCGGTAATGAGCACCGCTTTAGCACTTTCGCGTTCTGCCTCACTTTGGGTAGAAAATGGTCCAAGATACAGTCGGACTGCCCGCCTCCCATTTAATTCAATCTCCTCGCTTTGAGGAATCATATCGTTTTCCACTAAGGCCGACTGGCGCTGGTTTGCATTGGCTGGTTCCCCAAACACACCAACCCGTACAACCCATCCGCTGGTCAATTTGGCCGGTGGGTCAGGCAAATCGACCTCGCGCTCGGGTTGATGTTCTTTCTGGCTATCGGTTGAGAGGCTGTCGTTTGGCGGTTCGCCTGTTTTTAAGAGACCGATTGGCTCGGTTCCCGGATCAATTTTGGAGATAAATTCACTGCTGGGTTGCGGCAACAGGTCACTACTGGGCGCGACATTTTCAGGAAAATACCCGGCTCCGGTTAGCAGCAAAGGAAGTACGATGACCGGTCCGCCCACCAGAATCAGTGCGCCAATCAGGCGGTGCTTCAAGTTGAACGGAAGATCCGGTGACGCAGCCATTTACGCAACAGTCCTTTCAGAAACCGAGCCCAGTATAGCGCCCACTAGGTAAAACGAACCAAACACCACTACCCAGTCACCTGGGGCTGAGTCGAGGAGTGCCTGGGTGTATGCGTCCATAGGGCTGTGACATGTATCGAGGTTAGCAATACTCAGACCTTGCAAGCCAGTCCGGAGTTCCGCCAGGCTCATCCCTCGCTCGCTCTCCACCTCGGCCAGATACCAACAATCCACCTGATCCTTTATTTCTTCAATGATACTAAAGAGATCCTTATCTTTGAGCAGGGAAAAAACAGCCCGCGTCTTGCCGCGTGGCCGGGCCCAACGGAGCATCGCGGCAAGGTCAGCGACCGCGCGATGATTATGGGCGACATCAAACAGTCGGGTTACATCACCTTCGATTAATTCCTGGCGACCGGGGACTTGCAAGCCGCCAAGCACGCTAATATGGTGTGGCCGGACTGGTAACCGACTTTGTAATTGGTGGACAGCCGCCAGGGCACCGGCGAGATTGTTCATCCTGCCGTCAGCTGCCTGTGAACCCTTCCCGCTCCATTTTGATCCCACGCCAGGCCATTTATCGGGATCAGGACGCCAATGCCATACGTTCTCGCCTTCCCAATCAATCCAAAAATCCTCGTTCAACACCATCGCGTCACAACGCAAGACTTTCAATGCACTTCGAACAGACTGAGGGGGCTTAGGATCCGACACCACCACTTTACCGCCATAGCGCAAGATTCCTGATTTTTCGCGACCAATCGCATCCCGGGTCGATCCGAGCCAGGCCTTATGGTCAAGATCTATCGAAGTCACTATACAAAGATCCGGGTTAATCGCATTAACAGCGTCGAGTCGCCCTCCCAACCCGACCTCAAGAATACCAACTTCAACCGCCGCATGACCCAAAAGATCCAGTGCTGCGATCGTGCCAAATTCAAAATAAGTCAATGGAACTCCAGATCTGGCCTGTTCCACACGCTCAAATGCGGCGCACAAGGTTTCTTCAGTCACCGGCTTGCCATCAATTTTGACTCGCTCACAATAACTGACCAGGTGAGGTGAGGTGTAGCACCCAACCCGGTACCCAGCCTCACAGTAGACCGCGTTAAGCATTTCTGCGGTTGTGCCCTTACCGTTAGTGCCAGCGATCGTGATTACTATTGAGGGTAGACGGGGCTGCAGTCGATGCAATACCCGCCGAGTCCGATCAAGTGTAAGGTCAATACTGCGATGGTGAATCGACTCGATATAGTCCAGCCACTGAGCTAAAGGACGCCCGAGCCGAGACGCATTACTAGCCATCGAAGTCGACCAACTCATGGAGGGTTTAGGCAGAGGAATTATCCTTCGGAGAAACGAGTTCTGCCTGGGGAACTACGATTGGACCAAAACCTAACGTCTCCAGTGCCTGGCTGATAACCGCTCGTAGCTCCGGGCGCTCCACAACCATATCAAGTGCTCCATGCTCGAGCAAAAACTCGGATTGCTGGAAACCTTCCGGTAAAGTCTCACGAACCGTCTGCTCGATTACCCGGGGGCCGGCAAAACCAATAAGCGCATGAGGCTCCGCCAGTATCAGGTCGCCAAGCATTGCCAGACTGGCCGAGACCCCGCCCATTGTCGGATCAGTAAGTACTGAAATATAAGGGATGGACGCCTTTCGCAATCGGTTGAGCGCTGCAGCTGTTTTCGCCATTTGCATTAAGGAAAACAGTCCTTCCTGCATCCGGGCGCCGCCACTTGCGCTAAAACAGACGAACGGTGATTGCTTATCCAACGCTTCATTTGCCGCACGAACAAACTTCTCACCGACTGCCGACCCCATCGAGCCCCCAAGAAATCTAAACTCAAAGGCTACTGCCGTTACCGGTATCCCGCTCATTAGACCGCTGCCCGCTAGAAGCGCTTCAGTTTCCTCGCTGCGCTTTTGTGCTTCAACTAGACGATCCCGATAGCGTTTGCTATCCCGGAAACGTAAAGCATCTACCGAGCGAATTTTGGATCCTATTTCTTGAAAACTGGAATCATCAAAAAACCCTTGTAGCCTGGCCCTTGCGGACAGCCGCATGTGGTGCCCGCATTTTGGACAAACTTGAAGGCTCCGATCCAGATCGGCACCATACAGGACTGCATTACATTGGTCACATTTTCGCCACAGACCTTGCGGGACCCCTCGACGCGCGGCAACGCCGACCCCTTTGATCTTCGGCGGAATCAGTCGATCAAACCAGCTCATCGGTCTAGGAAGCCCGCCATAGCCCGTCAAACTCCCTAACAGTTCGGCAAAACATCTTTATTTGTTCAGCATCCTTAAGGCCCGGCATAACCTCTACACCAGTACTGACATCTACCCCCCAGGCATCTGATTGGGCCAGGGCCTCGGAAACATTATCTGTGCGAAGGCCACCGGCCAGGATAATGGGCGCGCGGGTTTTGACTCGAGCCTGCGTCCAGTCGAAGGAAGCGCCGGTTCCGCCGATTTCCTCCTGGCGGTAGGTATCGAGCAACAAAGCGCCTGCTTTCGGATGTAGTTGATCCGCTTGATGAGGGTCAATTTCCGGTTTCATCCGTACCGCCTTTATATAGGGCAATTTAAATTGCTCGCAGATCAATGCTGTTTCGTTACCATGAAACTGAAGCACAGTCACTGGCACTTGGTCCAGCACTGCCTCCACCTGCCCCGGCACAGGGTCGACAAACACACCGACCAGGTCGACCAGCGCGGGAATCTCGCGGCCAATAGCTGCTGCGTCATTCACGCTCACGGCACGTCGACTCGGGGGGAAAAAGATCAGGCCGACTGCATCGGCCCCAGCCGCGACCGCGACCGTCGCATCGCTCGCACGCGTGATTCCACATATCTTGATCCGGGTTCGCACCAGTCTATTCTAACGGCTAGTGCCAGAATCGCGGGACTCTCGCTACCAGAAGCGGCAAGCCGGCGTTGCTCGCGGCAAATCAAATTCCTGCGGGTACCGGATCTCGGTGAGATAAAGTCCATGCGGTGGCGCTGTGACCCCGCCGGCACGCCGATCACGGCTTTCCAGAACCTCCTGAGCCCACCCGACTGGCCGTTCCTCCGACCCGATCGCCATCAACACTCCGGCGATATTTCGAACCATGTGATACAAAAACCCATCAGCTTCAATGTCGATCCAAACCCATGGGCCAGAACCGCGAACCTCAAGTGACCTTATCTCTCGAGTAGGCTGTCGGGACTGGCAAGCATTGGCACGGTACGCGGAAAAATCATGGCGACCCACAAGAGCAGCAGCCGCTTTAGCCATCTGGCCAATGTTGAGACTTCGGTGATTCCAGGTGACCTTTCCAGACAGAAAGGTAGGACGCATCGGCCTGGTGAAAATAATGTAGCGGTACGACCGACCGATCACACTGAAGCGTGCGTGAAAACCGGCACTCACTGGAATTGCCCAGGTCACTACCAGACCAGGAGGTGTCAGCGTGTTGGTGCCTCGCGACCAAGCTTTAAGAGGTCGGTCTGAATGGCTGTCGAAATGAACGACCTGCCCGGATGCATGGACACCCGTGTCGGTCCGTCCAGCCGTAATTACTCGAACTGGATGTGAAGCAACACGACTCAAAGCGCGTTCAAGAGACTCCTGTACCGTGCTCACCCCTGACTGCATTTGCCATCCATGAAAACGGCTCCCATCGTACTCAACGCCGAGCGCAAACCGCTGGCCGGTGGACAAGGAATCAGAGTGATTAATCATTGACTTGGCACCGAAAAAAGATAGGTGATGTAGAATTCACCGCTCACAATCAGCGGCTATTGTACCTCTCACTTGGAACATTCTGAGTCCGAGGGTTGTGCCATTCAATTGGCGCTGAAAGCAGAACTGGATAGGAAACAATATTGATGGCAGCTGATAGCCGCGTTACCGAAAAGCTCGAATCCTATCGAAGCGGACCCGATGAGAGAGGCCACTTTGGGATTTTTGGCGGACGTTTTGTCGCTGAGACGCTGATGCCGCTAGTCTTGGAACTCGAAGCCGCCTACGCCGCCGCGTCCGAGTCGCCTGAATTTCAAGAAGCGTTTGATTACTACGCTAAGCATTACATCGGCAGGCCGAGCCCCCTGCATTTTGCCCACAGCCTCACAGAGGCGCTTGGTGGCGCAAAAGTCTATTTCAAACGCGATGAGTTGAATCATACCGGAGCACACAAAATCAATAATACGCTCGGCCAGATTCTGCTTGCCCGGCGAATGGGTAAATCACGAATCATTGCCGAGACAGGTGCGGGCCAGCATGGCGTAGCGACGGCGACCGTGTGCGCCCTGTTCGACCTGCCCTGCGTTGTTTATATGGGCGCTACCGACATCGAACGTCAGGCCCCTAATGTGTTTCGGATGAAACTACTTGGCGCTGAGGTGATTCCGGTCACCAGTGGAACCGGCACACTCAAAGACGCAATGAATGATGCCTTGCGCGACTGGGTGGCAAACGTTGAAGATACTTTTTATATTATCGGAACAGTCGCCGGCCCTCACCCCTATCCGGCCATGGTTCGGGACTTTCAAAGCGTGATCGGCCGCGAGACCCGTGAACAGATACTAAGTGCCGAGGACCGACTGCCCGATGCCCTCGTAGCCTGTATCGGTGGCGGCTCCAACGCCATGGGCCTGTTCCATCCTTTTCTTGATGACCCTATCAGGATGATAGGAGTGGAGGCGGGCGGGCTCGGCGTTGATACGGATAAGCATGCAGCTTCACTGACCGGTGGGCGGCCCGGTGTGCTGCATGGTAACCGCACTTACCTGCTACAAAACGAAGATGGCCAGATTAACGACGCCCATTCCATCTCCGCGGGATTGGATTACCCAGGGATCGGCCCAGAACATTCCTGGCTGCATGACGTCGGTCGAGTGGAATATGTATCTGTCACAGACACTGAGGCCTTGGATGCTTTCCAAATGTGTTGTCGGACCGAAGGGATCATCCCGGCTCTAGAACCCGCGCATGCTTTGGCTCATGTTCGCAAATTGGCTCCTGAGCTTGAAAAAGACCAAATCATTGTTATGAATATGTGTGGTCGGGGCGACAAGGATATTTTTACAGTTGCACGTGCGCTGGGGATTGACTTGTGACTTCACAAATTCGTCCAGATCGACTCGCTGATACTTTCGTTGAACTCGCCGAAATGAAACGAGGGGGTCTGGTAACTTTTATTACCGCTGGCGACCCTGATCCAACTACCAGCCTCGCTCTAATGAAACGTTTGCCTCAATCGGGGGCAGATGTCATAGAGTTGGGCATGCCATTTTCTGATCCCATGGCAGACGGTCCGGCAATTCAGGCGGCCAGCTTAAGAGCGCTAAAGCAAGGTGCCTCGCTCACTCAGACTCTGGATATGGTGTCGGAATTTCGAACCGGCGATCAGCGCACCCCGGTAATACTGATGGGGTACTTCAATCCTATCTATCAGTATGGAACAACTCGATTCGTCAACGACGCAGTAAGCGCAGGGGTTGACGGTCTCATTCTGGTCGACCTACCAGTTGAGGAGGATGATGAATTGTGTGACCCAGCCCGGACCGCTGGGCTACACTGGATACGACTGGTGACACCAACCACTGACGATAAACGCTTGGCTAAAGTTTTACAAAACGCCAGCGGTTTCGTTTACCACGTATCTATTGCTGGAATCACCGGGACTCGTTCAGCCAGTTCCGATTCTATCGACGATGCGATCAGCCGACTACGAACTCATACGGACCTTCCGCTCGCGGTAGGATTTGGAATTAAAGATCCCGCCCAAGTCCGCGCCGTGACCGCGTCGGCTGATGCCGCGGTGGTCGGATCTGCTATCGTCTCGGAAATTGCGAACAATCTAGATGAGCAGGATCGACCCCTACCGGATCTGTTGGATAACGTCTGCTCGCTGGTCTCTAAGCTGGCGAGCGGAGTTCGTCTGTAACAACTCTTTTCTTAAATTACTTCAGAACTCGCCTGGGCGTTTTCGGTCAGGTCGACTCTATATCGGCTAGCAGCGCTTGTGCCCTGGTTATCTGCGCCGGATCACCTTCCCGGACTACCGCCGCTAGCAGTTCTCTTGCCGTCTTGACATCACCTATCTCTATATAGGCCCTGGCAAGATCCAACTGGGTAGCCGATTCCGCGCCGGCCAAAAGTTCCGAACTGGAGAGTGTGTCGTCGGGCGCCTCTGGCGTTACAGGGAAGATGGGGCTGTCCCTAAGGCTCTCTTCCGTGGGCAAGGGGACTTCAATGTCGAACTCTATTGCGTCCTCAACATTTTCCACCACCGGGTTCTGTGGAACCGATGATATGTTTTCAGACTCAGCTTTTGGTATTGGGAGACTCGGATCGGTCTCAACCTCGAATTCCATTCCCTCGTCAAACCTATCCACCGACTGAGTTGTAGCCACCGGCGTGGGCGCAACTGGCGCGACCGGGTCATGGTTATTCTCAGTTACGTCTACTGGGGCGCTACCGCTACTCACGTCTTTCAGGTTCAGGTTCGACGATTCGGGGGTGCGACCGAGTGCAATTACATTAGCCCACTCCGGAGAATTTGGTTCAAGAATCTCTGAAAGCTCTTGGGTTAGGTGATCAAATTGCGCCTTTTGTCCCAGGGTCTGGTACACCTCGAGCAATTTAATCTTAAGTTCACTGCGTTCAGGAGTCCGCCGAATCGCATCACGCAGAGTCTGTTCCGCCTGCGCACCACGGCCATAGGCAAGATAGATCTCAGCCTCTGCCAGTGGGTCTACTTCGTCGCTTTGTACCGCGACGCCTCGTTGGGTCTCGATCTCGGTTACAAACCCCGCGCCCATGCTTTCTTCGCGCTGACGGGGTTCCTGTTGTGCTGTTGGGTCAGGCGCCGACTCGGTCGCTTGTGAACGAAAGATCGAGCCTTTATGAGGTCGATCTGGGGTCGGCGTACGGCCGCTCTCCTCAACGTCGATCTTGCGCCCCCTGCGACGGCGTATCAGGACCCAGATAAGCAGTAGAACCAGCAGGCCCAGGAACATAGGCATGTTTTCCGAATTGCCGATAGAGTCTGGGACCAATGCTTTAAGCGGCCCAGCCATTTCGAGCCCGACATCAAGCCAACCAACCCCTTTGGAGATCAAAAACAGCCCCCACTCGGTAGCCCAATCCAATGCCTGTGCTGGGTCTTCCCACGGGGGAGCCGCTGCCGGTTCAGCGGATTGGCCCGAAGCCAACGCGTTCGTTGGGCGGTCGAGCACAGCTAATGAGTCGCCCTCGAGTGCTGGGGCGGTGTCCGTGCTGGCTGTTTGGGGGGACGCCTGGGTCTGAGCCCCTCCGGCATCGCTTGTATTGGGCTGGTCAGAGGTTAGGCCAACTTCTTTGGGTTCGATATCAGCCGGGCTATCGTCAGACGTTGCTGTTTGGGCTATACCCGACCCTTGGGTCTGCTGGCTCAGCATTACCTCGAGTTGCCGCTGTGCCAGGGCTAACTGTGTTTCCTGCAACTCTATCAGTTGCATGGTTTTTTCTAACTGCGTTTGAAGTAGTTCGACCTGCTGGTTTAACTGGCTGTTTTCAAGTTCCTTGGAGCCAAGTGCTTCTTCTACGTTGGTCAGCCTCTCGGTCAACCCGATTATCTGATTGTCTCGCGCGCTGGTTATTTCGATAGTCGAATCAGAAACTGTTACAGATGGGCCGGAGTCAGCGTGATCAGAAGCCTTGGCAACCTTCGGTCCAGACTGAACGATGCGCAGGACGTAGTCTGTGCTAGCCTGATCGTCGACGCCTGAGGATAACAAGGCTTCAGAACCCTCCATGGCGGTTACCGCCACCCAGTTTCTCTTTGCACTCTGAGTTGGCTCTGCCTGAGTCTGCCCTTCCAGCCAACCCATAAGGTGGTCCTGGTAAATCGAGCTCGCCTCTGCAGCATCGTTCTTGGACATCAGTCTTTGGGATGGCATATGCAGCAAGGAATTCTCGCGCAAACGGTTCATATTGCCATCAATAAAAGCATCCGGATTGTCGGCAACTAACGCGGCCAGTTTCTGGTGCAAGGTGGTCGAGGGTTCCGCTTTAATAGCGCGCGCAATTTGAATCAGTGTCAGCCCGGGACGCACCGGCCCATATCGTTCTCCGGGGTATAAGGTGTCGGCGCCCATTGATTCGGACGCCTCGGGCTCCAGCGGAGCTGGCGAAAAGAAATAGTTTGGCGGATCCAGAATCGCTGTGTAGTCCCGCAGTAATCGCCCAGAGACTGTATCAACCTGAAGCAAAAACCGAAGAAAAGGCACCTTGACCGGCTGTGATGATCTAATCAGGATACGTGGACGATCCGCTTCGAAGTCAAATGAAAATTCGAACTCCTCAACGGTGGGATTCAGAATTAGCCCTGACGCCATATGGGTTTGGGCAGAGGCAAGACCAACCGAAAGATCTTGAGAGGAATTGTCATCGGGCAGTCCCTCGAGAGTGATCTCTGCCTTAAACGGCTCGTACAGGTATGAGTCTACCGTGAGTGTTGACAGTTCGATCGCATGCAAGGCGGCAGACACGAAGAACAGAAGTGCCGCACCAAGAAACCGGGCAAATATACGAGTGATCTCGCGCCTTTTTAGCTCAATCGACAGTTCTGATTCGGAATTGCCGCGCATAGCCTCAATTATAGGCAGGGTTTAACCTACCACTCACCAGTATTTATCGTTTAGGTATTCGAAATGGGTTAGGCCGGGTCTGCCTGTGCTAGCAGATGCTCAGCGATCTGAATACTGTTCAGCGCCGCTCCTTTGCGGATATTGTCTGACACTACCCACAGACAAAGGCCTTTGTCACAAGATATATCCTCCCGGATCCGACCAACAAACACCGGATCTGCGTCGGCAGCCTCAGTGACAGCGGTCGGATACCCGCCGTCCACTCGCTCATCGACAACCGTCACTCCTGGGGCAGCGTTTAAGAGTTTACGGGCTTGCTGGGCGCTGATTTTTTCCCGGGTCTCTATATGAATTGCTTCTGAATGGCCATAAAAGACCGGAACGCGCACCGTGGTTGGGTTTACACCTATGGATTGGTCTTCGAGGATTTTACGTGTCTCCCAGACCATTTTCATCTCCTCGCGGGTGTAGCCGTTTTCTTGAAAACTGTCGATGTGAGGGATCGCGTTGAATGCGATCTGCTTGGGCATAACCTTGGCCTCCACCGGCCTACCATTGAGCAGAGCCGCGGTCTGCCCGGCAAGCTCTTCCATACCTTTATTTCCCGCTCCTGAGACTGCCTGATAGGTGCAAACGTTAATCCGTGTGATCCCGACGGCATCGTAAATCGGCTTCAGCGCTACTACCATCTGTATGGTTGAACAGTTCGGGTTAGCGATAATGCCAGAGTGCGAGGACAACGCATTGGGGTTGACCTCCGGCACGACCAGCGGAATCGCCGGGTCATTACGAAAATGCGAGGTGTTATCGATCACCACACACCCCGAGGCGACAGCGCGGGCTGCGTACTCGGCAGATACGCTGGCACCCGCTGAAAAAAAAGCTATCTCTACATCTGAGAAATCAAATGACTCCAGAGATTTAACCAACACGGCCTTTTTACGAAACATCAGGGTTTTCCCAGCCGAGCGCTCACTCGCCAAAGGGTAAAGGGTTCCGACTGGGAACTCTCGCTGCTCAAGAATGGCGACCATGGCCTCGCCAACCGCACCGGTGGAGCCGATAATCGCAACGTTGGGTCTTTGCGAAAACATATCTAAGGGTTAGGTCAACCCTAAATAACAGTCAAACGGCTGGCGAAGCTAATCTAGATCGTGAAACAACCACGGAACCTGTCGGGCCCGTCGCTGCTCATAATCGTGGATCTCACCCGCATACTGCAGCGTCAGGGCGATGTCGTCGAGCCCGTCGAGCAGGCAGTTCTTTTTAAATTCATCAATTTCAAAACGATAGACGCGTCCATCCCCAGTTGTCAGAGACTGACGCGAGAGATCAACTTCCATTTCAACAGGTCCCTCGTCTTGATCGCTCACAAACAGCCGCTCAATATCAGCGCCTGGCAGAACTACTGGAAGTACCCCATTTTTGAAACAATTATTAAAGAATATATCTGCAAAACTAGTCGCAAGTACCGTGCGGATGCCAAAGTCACGAAGCGCCCAAACTGCGTGTTCCCGAGACGATCCGCAGCCGAAATTCTCTCGGGACATCAGGATTCGTCCATCGCGGTAACTGTCGTGGTTCAGTACAAAATCGTCATTCAGCGGCCGCCCAGTGCAGTCCTGCCCCGGTTCGCCTTGATCCAGATAGCGCCAAGTATCGAAGAGGTTGTCACCAAAACCAGATTTCTCAACAGATTTAAGGAATTGCTTCGGGATGATCGCATCAGTATCGATGTTGCTTCGATCCATGGGGACAATCGTGCTTGAATACTTAATAAATTTTTCCATTACCGATCTCTCCTCAGAGTTTTGCCGGATCAGCAAAGTGCCCCGCAATAGCGGCCGCAGCCGCCATTGCGGGCGATACAAGATGGGTGCGGCCACGGTACCCTTGGCGACCTTCAAAATTCCGGTTAGAAGTAGCAGCGCAGCGCTCCCCAGGCTCTAGGCAATCGTCATTCATGGCCAGACACATCGAGCAACCGGGTTCGCGCCACTCGAATCCGGCCTCGGTAAACACCCGGTCCAGACCTTCCGCTTCTGCCTGTCTTTTTACCAGCCCTGAGCCCGGCACCACGAGTACCTGCTTAATGGTGTCGGCCACGACTCGTCCCTTGATCACTGCAGCAGCTGCTCGTAAGTCTTCAATTCTTCCATTGGTGCAGGCCCCTATAAATATCTTGTCCAGAACTACCGAGCTGATTGGGGTGCCAGGGATGAGGTCCATGTACTCTAACGCCCGGGACCAATCCTGGGATCGGACCTTGTCCGGGGCATTGGCTGGGTCGGGGACCACGTCATCGATACTGATCACCATTTCTGGGGACGTACCCCAGGTCACCTGTGGTCGCAAGTCCGATGCGTCGAGGTCGTATTCGAGGTCAAAAACGGCTCCCGGGTCAGATTGCAACTCCAGCCAGGCCCGGCTCGCCTGGTCGAATTCTGAGCCTTGGGGTGAATAGGCGCGGCCCCTCATATATTCAATCGTCACATCATCGACGCCAATCAGTCCCACTCGCGCACCAGCTTCAATCGCCATATTACACAAGGTCAGTCGGCCTTCCATAGAGGCATCCCGTACTGCGCTACCTGCAAATTCAAGCGCGTAACCCGTGCCTCCCGACGTGCCGATCATGCCGATCACCGCCAAAATCATATCTTTGGACACTACGCCATCGGGTAATCTGCCGTTGATATTGACCCGCAGGTTCTTCATCTTTCTGGCTACCAGGCATTGCGTCGCCAGGACATGCTCAACCTCGGAGGTGCCGATACCAAATGCCAAGGCTCCCAGCGCTCCATGAGTTGCAGTATGTGAATCGCCACAGACGATGGTCATACCTGGCTGAGTGATCCCCTGCTCCGGGCCTACCACATGAACGATACCCTGGCGTGGGTCCGACATGGCAAATTCGGTGATACCGAACTCTGCACAGTTATTATCCAGGGTCTCAACCTGAAGTCGGGAAACCGGATCTGCTATGCCGGCACTACGATTCGTAGTGGGTACATTGTGGTCTGCGACAGCAAGATTGGTATCGCGTCGATGGGGTCGTCGCCCATTTTCGCGCAGCCCTGCGAAAGCCTGAGGTGATGTCACCTCGTGCAATAACTGCCGATCAATATAGATGAGTGCTGTGCCGTCGTCTGACTGACGGACCAGGTGCGCATCCCAAAGTTTGTCGTAAAGAGTTGTTTCAGTCATTAGCTTATCCCATGAGGGTGCCGGATTTTATCACAGGCCGACCAGGCCCTCTTTTTTGCCCCGTTGCATTGGCAGACTCTCTTTGGGCTCACGACTGTGCCAGCCAGTTTGACAATGCTATGCTTGGCTGACACGGATTTTCTTAATAGGCCGAGTCCACCTTAGTGATAAGTTTACGAACATTTTTTAATGAGCTTGAGGCGCGTCTAGGACGGGTCATGCTACCAGTCGAGCCGGATGCGCCGAGCCCTGAGCGTCTGATTTCCTCTCATGCGGCCTACCTTGATCTGGCTCGAAGTGTAGCAGTGGCCATCTACAACGAGAACAACTGTCGCTCACTTGAGGACTTCGTCTATCACTATCCCACGCTTGATGCCCTGGGTCGCTTAAAACAGCAACGTCACGAATCCGGCGAGTTGGACGTAACCGCCGCCGACCTACTGGAAAGCCTGGGACACGTGGCCAATATCCTACTGATACAGCAACATGAGGATTCCATCGCACTAAGTCCTGTCAGCGAGCGACAAGCAGGCCTTGCTGAGCAATCGAGGTCGCGCCGCCGAGGACGCTAATCGCCAGGGGGAATCGAAGGGCCAGGGGTTGGGCCAACCCCAAGGCTGCGCTGGCGCAGCAAGTGATCAATCAGCACCAGGGCCAGCATTGCTTCGACGATAGGCACCGCGCGAATCCCTACGCATGGATCGTGCCGACCGGTGGTCACTACTTCATCGGGCTCACCTGCTAAGTTCACAGTCCGACCGGGAATCTGAATACTGGAGGTGGGCTTGAGTGCGACGGATACTTTGAGTTGTTGTCCGCTGGATATGCCGCCAAGCACGCCCCCCGCGTTATTACCTAAAAATCCCAAAGGCGTCATCTCATCCCGATGCTGACTGCCCCGTTGAGTAATGCATTTGAATCCCGCACCAATCTCGACACCCTTTACTGCATTGATTGATACCATTGCCCGTGCAATGTCCGCATCCAGTCGATCAAACACCGGTTCACCCAATCCGGCGGGGACATTATCCGCAATGACATCGACCCGTGCGCCGATAGAATCGCCAGCTTTGCGCAGTGAATTAATCAGCGTCTCAATGGCTCCCACCTTGGCGGGATCGGGAAAAAAGAACGGATTGCTATCTACCACATCCCACTGATACTCATCGGCACAGATAGTGCCTATCTGGCTCAGACAGCCTCGAATCCTGATACCGGCATTTTCCAGGAGGAATTTTCGCGCAATAGCACCGGCTGCCACCCGCGCTGCAGTTTCGCGGGCCGAGGCTCGGCCACTGCCACGGTAATCACGCAGGCCGTATTTTTTCAGGTAAGTGTAGTCTGCATGGCCAGGGCGAAACTGCGCCTTAATCTTTTCGTAATCTCGAGAACGCTGATCTTCGTTTCGTATCAACAGTGCGATAGGGGCGCCTGTGGTCTTTCCCTCAAACACACCCGAAAGGATTTCCACGGTATCACTTTCGCGGCGCTGAGTCGTATAGCGCGATTGCCCCGGTCGACGACGATCGAGATCCCGTTGAATATCTGATTCCGTGAGCTCCAATTGCGGCGGACAACCATCCACAATACAACCCAGAGCCGGGCCGTGACTTTCGCCGAAACTCGTCACACAATAAAGCCTGCCAAAGGAGTTACCAGCCATCGTTTAACTCTTTATCCAAAGCATGAAGTTCAGGCACGCGGCAGTGTGACCCCGCTTTGCCCCTGATACTTTCCCTTTCGATCTTTGTATGACACTTCGCAAACTTCATCTGCCTCAAAGAAGATGACTTGAGCGACACCCTCATTTGCGTAAACACGGGCCGGCAACGGCGTTGTGTTAGAGAATTCGAGCGTCACATACCCTTCCCATTCCGGCTCAAAGGGTGTGACGTTGACAATGATACCGCACCGGGCATAAGTGGACTTGCCCAAACATATTGTGAGCACGTTTCGCGGAATGCGGAAATACTCCACGGTTCTTGCCAAAGCGAAAGAATTTGGGGGAATAATGCAGCAGTCCCCTACAAAATCTACAAAACTGCTTTCATCGAAGGCCTTCGGGTCGACAATTGCTGAATTGATATTGGTAAAGATTTTGAATTCGTTCGAGCATCGAATGTCATAGCCGTAACTTGATGTTCCATAAGAAACCACTCGTTGGCCGTCGACAGATGAGACCTGTCCACTCTCATAAGGCTCAATCATTCCCTGAGCCGCCATCTGTTGGATCCAGCGATCTGGCTTGATCGACACTCGACCTCCGTATTAAGTATTTTGAATTACGATAGAAGGAAATACGTCGCTGTAACTGCGCCTCCGAGCCGCAAGCTGCCCAGCCACATGCCTAGCGATACTTCGGTAGTTCGTCGTGATTGCCCCGTCCGGGTCCGCAACAACGGTCGGTCGCCCACTGTCCGCATCCTCCCGAATACGGATATCGAGCGGGATTCTGCCCAAGGTCTCAACTTCATATTCCGCGGCCATCTGCACCCCTCCACCTTCGCCAAAAATGGCTTCTTCATGCCCGCACGCACTGCAGACATGAGTGCTCATATTCTCGATCACTCCTAGTACCGGAATTTCCACTTTTTCAAACATTTTGAGAGCTTTTCGCGCATCGAGCAAAGCAATATCCTGGGGCGTCGTCACAATCACCGCGCCCGAAACAGGCACCTTCTGGGCCAGGGTCAACTGCGTATCGCCCGTCCCTGGCGGCAGATCAATCACTAGGTAATCCAACTCTTTCCAACGAGTATCGTTTAGTAACTGCTCCAGTGCTTGGGTGACCATCGGGCCACGCCAGATCATCGGCGTATCCTCTTCAACAAGGAACCCGATCGACATGACTTGCAAATGGTAACTACTCATCGGTTCCAGGCTCTTACCGTCCGCGGATTTTGGCCGCCCGCTGATTCCCAGCATGCGTGGCTGACTGGGGCCATAGATGTCCGCATCCAATATTCCAACATTGGCCCCTTCCGCAGACAGTGCTAATGCCAGGTTCGACGAGACCGTAGACTTTCCAACACCCCCTTTACCGGAAGCCACGGCAATGATATTGCGTACACCCGGAATAGCGGTCACGCCTTTTTGGACTTCGTGAGCGACGATCTTGGTTTCAATATTGATATTAATCTCGCACGGTCCATCAACGGCCTGCGTGACCATCTTGCGGGCCGTGGCATCGAGTTCTGCGTGCCATCCGTGTGCCGGGTATCCCAGGGTCAACTTGGCTTCGACCAAACTACCCTCAACGGTTACCTCGCTGACACTCTTTCCCTCCCCTAAACTGGTGCCGGTATGAGGATCACTAATGGTCTCCAGCAAATCGAATATGCTTTGTCTTGATATTTCAGTCATGTTGATCAGTCCAACGGTTTGAAGAAAGCGTCGCTTCCGCTCAGGCTCGCGACCTTAAAAAGGCGATGATGCTACCACAGGCCGGTCTCCACAATGACCCCCTTGGGATATACTCCGATAGTGCCCACCTCTAGGGGCTCTTGTAACCCCTAAACCCACTACCGATTCCGAAACATTGCCTTAATCCGATTACGGGATTTTCCGAAAGATGACGCCTCAACCTCGAATTATTCTCGTAACCAGCGCCTTACCCTACGCTAACGGCCCTATTCACCTGGGGCATCTGGTGGAGTATATCCAAACTGATATCTGGGCTCGTTTTCAACGCTTGTGCGGACATCAGGCCTACTACGTCTGCGCCGAGGACACTCACGGCACTCCAATCATGCTAAAAGCCCGAAGCGAGGGTATAGAGCCAGAGGCGCTGATTGAGAGAATTGGCGAGGAACATCGGCAGGATTTCGCAGATTTCAGTATCGCGTTTGATAATTACTACACCACCCACTCGAACGAGAACCGTTACTTCGCTGAACATATCTTCAGTCAGCTAAAGAGCAACGGGCACATCGTCCAACGCACTATCACTCAGGCTTACGACCCGGTTGAGGAAATGTTTCTTCCCGACCGGTTCATCAGAGGCACCTGTCCGCGTTGTAGTGCTCAAGACCAAAACGGTGATAACTGTGAGGTCTGTGGAGCTACCTACACGCCAACCGAACTAAAAGATTCAGTTTCGGTCATTTCCGGCGCTGCACCGGTGACCAAAGATTCTGAGCATTACTTCGTCAAGCTTGCCGATTTTGACTCAATGCTTCGCGACTGGACGGGTTCCGGTCGACTGCAGACCGAAGTCAAAAACAAGCTAAGTGAATGGTTCGAGGTCGGCCTGCAGGATTGGGATATCTCCCGCGATGCACCCTATTTTGGTTTTGAGATTCCCGGGGCGAGCGGAAAATACTTTTATGTATGGCTCGACGCGCCAATAGGCTATATGGCCAGTTTCCGCAATCTGTGTGATCGCTCGGACCTTGACTTCGATGCCTTCTGGAGCCCGGATGCCACCACCGAGTTGTACCATTTTGTTGGCAAAGATATTCTTTACTTCCACACCTTGTTCTGGCCCGCAATGCTTCACGGTAGCGGCTTTCGCACCCCGACGGCCGTATTTACTCATGGCTTCTTAACCATAAACGGTCAGAAGATGTCCAAGTCCCGGGGTACCTTCATCACCGCTCGAGCCTATCTCGACCACTTGGACCCCGATTATCTGCGTTACTACTTTGCCGCCAAGTTGAATAACCGAGTTGAGGATATCGATTTTAACGTCGATGACTTCGTTACCAGAGTTAATTCGGACCTTGTAGGGAAAGTCGTCAATATCGCCAGCCGTTGTGCGGGGTTTATCGAAAAACGTTTCCAGGGAAACTTGTCTACCGAGTTACCTGATCTGGCGCTGTTCAAGCACTTTGTTGATGCCAATCAATCTATCGCCGAGGCCTACGAAGGTCGCGAATTTAGCCGCGCGATGCGTGAAATCATGACCCTCGCCGATCGGGCAAACCAGTACATCAACGACTGCCAACCCTGGGTTATTGCCCGCGAATCCGGCCAGGATGACCAACTCCAGGGAATCTGCACTCAAGGACTGAATCTGTTCCGAATTCTGATGATCTGGCTCGCGCCAGTTGTGCCTGGACTTGCCAGGCGCACACAAGAGTTTTTGTGCTGCAATATTGCAGACCCAGGGAACATTAACGAATTAGCTGAACCATTGACTGGCCATAAGATTGGGCCGTTCCACCACCTCCTCAATCGGATTGAAATGAAGGACGCACAGCAAATGATGGAAAAACCTCTCAGCCTTGAGCAACGAAGTTCCTCTGACTCACACGGACGGCATCTCGCCGCTGACCCAATCACCGAGGAGATTACTATTGATGAATTTTCCAAGGTCGACCTACGGGTGGCCCGAATCCAGGATGCCCAACGGGTAGAAGGAGCCGACCGTCTTTTGCAACTCACTCTCGATCTAGGCGGTGAGATCCGGCAGGTGTTCGCAGGCATAAAGGCCGCCTATGAACCGGAAACACTGGTGGGCCGCCATGTTGTTGTGGTCGCTAATCTGGCACCGCGGAAAATGCGTTTTGGAGTATCGTCCGGCATGATTCTTGCCGGTTCAGGTAGCGATGACGCTGGCGGAATCTTTCTTCTCGCCCCTGATGATGGCGCAGAACCGGGTATGCGCGTGCGTTGAGCCCTTGGTCAATATCTCGCCCGTGAGCGCCTCCCCTCTTCCCACTCAAAGAGCGCTTTTTGACATCCCCGATCACATTGCGTACTTCAACTGCGCTTATATGTCGCCGTTGTTGCTCACCTCGGTCGCTGCCGGGATCACGGGTCTTAAAGCGAAGGCTGCGCCATGGTCGATTACACCGCCAGATTTTTTTTCGACTGTCGAGAAGTTGCGGGGAGTGGCCGCCTCATTATTTAATGCCACAGAAAACGACTTGGCGATCATCCCTTCGGCCAGTTATGGCCTTGCTGTTGCGGCAAAGAATTTGCTCGTTAAGCCGGGGCAACACATTCTCGTGCTGGCGGAGCAGTATCCGTCTAACTTTTACGTCTGGAAGGAGCTCGCCGCTCAAAACGGCGCGCACCTGCATACGGTGCCCCGTCCGGCAAACAATGACTGGACTGGGGCCGTTGTCAATGCGATTAATGCCCAAACGGCCATTGCTGCGCTACCCCATTGCCATTGGACCGACGGCACTCTGGTTGATCTTACGGTCGTCCGTCGGGCGCTCGACCAAGTTGGCGGTGCGCTCGTAGTGGACCTCACCCAAAGTCTGGGGGCATTAACTTTTGATGCTCAGGTGATCCGCCCGGATTTCGCTGTCTCCGCCGGCTATAAATGGCTGCTTGGCCCATACTCGACCGGCCTTTTGTACATTGCGCCGCAGTACCAGCAAGGGATTCCTTTGGAGTTCGGGCCGTTTTCCCGGCTCGATGCCGTTAAATTTTCAGAACTCGTCAACTACCGCGATGAGTTCGCGCCGGGGGCTCGACGCTTCGATGTTGGCGAGAAGGCTAATTTTGCGCTGTTACCGGTATTACTGAACGGCCTTCAACAAATTCTTTCCTGGGAGGTCTCACGAATAGAGGCTACGTTGTGCCGAACCACAAGCGTGATTGCTGAGCGGGCAAAGGAACTTGGCCTGAAGGTGGTTGAGCCGCACCAACGGGCAGGACATTTTCTAGGCTTACGCTTTCCTCAAGGCCTGCCTGGGAACATAGGCGAACGCCTCGCACAGCACCAGATCTACGTCAGCATCCGTGGCGACTCACTTCGTGTTACACCGTACCTTTACAATACTGATCGAGATATCGATCATCTCCTGGACACACTGCAGAAAATGCTCCAATAATGTTTGTCGATTCCAGGTTGAGCATCACAGTGGACTCTGTTGATGCCTGCCTACCCCAAACACAATGCATGCGCTGCGAGTTTGCCTCCTGCCTTGCGTATGCGCAGGCGATTGTCGATCAGAACGTCGCGATTAACCGCTGCCCCCCAGGCGGCTCCCGGACACTCGCTTTGCTTGGGGCCCTTACTAGTCAGACGTGTTCGCAATTGGATCCAGATTTCGGTGTTTATCGCCCCGTCAAACCGGTAGAAATCGATGAAACACTGTGCATTGGATGCACGCTGTGCATCAAGGCCTGCCCAGTGGATGCAATCGTGGGTAGTGCGAGGGCGATGCACACGGTCTTAACCGCTGAGTGCTCAGGGTGTGACTTGTGTATCCCAGTTTGCCCGGTCGACTGTATTAAAACAGTTTCGCCAAAAGACACCACCCACGCGACCGATAAAGGGATTTGCGAGTCAAAGTCCAAACAATATCGAGCCCGCTTTGTAGGTAAACAAAAACGACAATCCGTCGGTATTAATACGCCTCAGCCACAATCCCTCTTGACCGAGCACGCTACCCGCCGTTTGGAGATCGCCGCGAGTGTCGCCCGAATTCAAGATAAAAGAGTGCGAAGGAGTAAAAGGTGAATTCCCGTAATCGGGCTGAAATATTTCGACGGCTTGAAAAAGCCACGCCCAACCCCAAAACAGAACTGTCCTACCGAACACATTTCCAACTGCTGATAGCCGTAATTTTATCGGCACAGGCAACTGATGTGTCTGTAAACCGTGCCACTCGCGGGCTTTTTCGGGCGGCAGCCACACCTCAGGCCCTGCTTGATCTAGGACTGAGCGGACTTAAGGCGCATATACGAACAATCGGTCTATATAACACCAAAGCCGCAAATATACTGAAAACCTGCAAAATTCTGATCGATAGCCATAAAGGCGTAGTGCCATGTACCCGAGTTGCACTCGAAGCCCTACCGGGTGTGGGCCGCAAAACTGCTAATGTTGTTCTGAATACTGCTTTTGGCGAACCAACTATTGCAGTAGACACGCACATCTACCGGGTTGCTAACCGCACCCGGATAGCGTCCGGGGCTAACGTGCTGCAGGTTGAAAAACGCCTGCTGAAAACTACTCCACCGGCCTATCAACAAAATGCCCATCATTTGCTTATTCTTCACGGTCGCTATATCTGCAAAGCCCGCACTCCGCAATGTCCAAGCTGTCTAATTTCGGATCTTTGCGAATATCGAGCAAAAACCACCGCTGAGTAAAACAGTTTATCTACTGCGCCTGTTGGCCGCGTTGCCGGCGAACTTCGAACAAGGCTACGCCTGCTGCCACTGCTACATTAAGACTCGACAAAGCATGCGCCGACGGGATGCGCAATACCGCGTCGCAAAACTTCCTGGTCACCGGACGCAAGCCGGTCGCTTCGGAGCCTACGACCAAAGCAAGAGGCCGAACAAGATCAAAATCATAAAGGTCCTGATCTCCATCCTCAGCCGTACCAACCACCCACAAACCCGCAGATTTCATGTACTCGAAGGCCCGGGACCAACTGCTGACCTCAAAGATCTTGAGCTTGTGTATTCCACCTGAAGCGACCCGTAACGCCGCTGGGGTGAGGCCTGCACCAACCCGCTGCGGAAAAACAACAGCCTCAGCTCCAGCTGCTGCTGCGGTTCGCAGGCAAGCCCCCACATTACGAGGATCCTGTATGCCGTCAAGAATCAACACCAACGGGCACCCGCTTTGGGATTCCAACCAGAGTTTCAACGCTGGAAGTTTTCCAGCGGGCGCTCGGTTCAGCAGTCCGATCAGCCCTTGATGGCGTATGCCGCCACTTAGCGCATCCAACTCTGCGCGGGTTGCACGGTGCAAGGTCACGCCTTTTGATTTGGCTAATCCCAACAAGCGTGACAGTCGTGGATCACGACGGGTGGCATCATGCAGCAACTCGCCGAGACTCCGCGGATCACCTAAGGCTGCCTCTACCGAATGAAAGCCACACAGTACGTTGATTTGGTTATCCAGCGCGCGTTTACCTTCTTTCAAAACCACTCCCTAGCGTTTCTTAGATTTTCGCCTTTTCCGGCGTGCTTTGTTTTCGCCGCCGACAGGCTCAAGCGGAACAAAATCAATCTTACCTTCATCCGGCCGGGCGCCGGCGACGCGCACTTTCATGGCGTCCCCAAGAGAAATTCGGTGCCCACTGTGTTCTGCCACTAGCAACATAAGGCTGGGGTCGAAATGGAAATAATCATTGCCCAATTCCGAAATATGCACTAATCCGTCCACCTGAAACAGATCCAGAGTAACGAACACACCAAACGCGGTGACCCCCGATACTCTGCCGGTGAAGGTCTGGCCGATATGACGGTTCATGAACTCGGCCTTCAACCAGCCAGTGACCTCTCTCGAGGCTTCCTCAGCCCGACGGTCCGTCACGGAACAATGGTCGGCAACTTCGGCCAGCTCTCCGGGACCCCCTATCGACTCAACACTCGATCCGAGCCCCAAGATTCGTTTCAACAATCGATGCACAACCAAGTCGGCATAACGCCGGATGGGGGAGGTGAAATGAGTGTAACGGTCAAACCCCAGGGCAAAGTGAGGCTGTGCGCAAGAGGCATAACGGGCTTGCTTCATGGTCCGCAACATGAGCATCTGCAAAGCAGCGACTGGTGCCCCTTTTTCTCGTGCTGCCGCTAATGCAGCGGAGAAATCAAGCGCCGGCGGCACACCTCTGCCAGGGAGTTTGACCCCAAAAAAGCCTAGCACGCGTCGCAAATCAGCAACGGCATCCGGATCTGGGGTCTCGTGAATTCTATATATCGCCTCCGGCAAGTGCGAATCCAACGCACGAGCCGCACACACGTTGGCAGCGAGCATGCACTCCTCGATGAGGCCTGTAGCGGAAGATCTTGGGATATTTTTAATCGAGGCAATCGTCCCGTTGGGGTCGTACGAGATCAAGGTCTGAGGAAACTCAAACTCCACCCCGCCGTGGTCTCGTCGGTGCTGGCCCAGTACTGTCGCTACCTTGTCCAACATCTTGAGATTTTCTTGAACAGCGGTACTGATGCCAAGGCCATCGTTGCTTGGATCGCGAAGAAAAGCCGAAGCATCTTCATAGGTGAGCCGAGCGGCCGATCGAATTCGAGCTTCAAAGAATTTGTATTCAGTGATCTCTCCAGATGAACGTACCCGCATCTGACAGGCGAAGACCCAACGCATCTTGCCAGGGCGCAATGAACAAAGATCATTGGAAAGTAACTCAGGAAGCATTGGAATAACTCGATCCGGAAAATATGCCGAGTTGCCCCGCTCACGGGCGACCTGATCAAGAGCGCTGTCCGATCTCACAAATCTAGAAACATCCGCGATTGCGACATCCAGCAAAAAGTCATCGCCGTCGGTCACACAATGAACTGCATCATCAAAGTCTCGAGCATCAGCACCATCGATAGTGATAAATGACTGCTGGGTCAGGTCTTTACTAATCAGATCTTTTTCGCATCCTGGCTCCTGCGAAATTCGCTCGAGCTCGTCCGCTATCGTGGAAGGCCACTCACGAGGCAATTGACGGCGCCGAATCGCTGACTCGGTTGCGAGCGCCGCAGGTTTATCCTGGGCCAGAATTTCCGTCACCCGAGCTTGAACGTAAGTGGAGTCGCCTGGGTGAACAATAATTTCCCCAACCACAACTTTGCCATGGGTCGCGCCAGATTCATCGCCCGGTGCGACATGAATCATATGTGCGATTCTTTTATCCTGCGGGCGGATCACGTTGACACCCGAATCCGTCTCGAACCGACCCAACACGGTTCTGTTTACTGAATTTAAAACCTCAACGATCGCGGCCTCTTTTCGTCCCTGCCGGTCTATCCGGCGGACTCGGCCTAGCACCCGATCATCGGGCATGGCCCTGCGCAGCTGCCGCGGCGAAAGGTATAGGTCCTCGCTACCATCATCAGGCAGAAGAAATCCGAATCCGTTGGAATGAACCTCCACCCTTCCGAGCACCAGGTCCATTTCTTTCGCCACACCGATCCGGTCGCCTCGCAGGCGCACCAGAAGGCCCGCCTTGCAAAGACCAACCAACGCTTGATGGGCATCATTCTCAAGATCATCGGAGCTTCCGAGCGAGTGCTCGAGCTCTGACATACTCATGGGCCGACCCTTGCTTAGAATCACCTCAAGGATCTTCCGACGTAACCGTGCTATATTTTTCTCATCTGTCATATCTTTTCTCTTT